>DASUME010000921.1:0-6831 GCA_036277895.1 Polyangiales bacterium | reverse complement strand
TCAATGACGCCACCGGCCTGGTGGGCTTTCGGTTCGCGGTGGCTGCGGCGATCACGGGCTCGTTCTCGATCGTGCAGGCCGCCGGCAGCTTCATCGTGGTCGCGATCGGCGGGCTCGCGATCGGGGCCGCGATCCCGCTGCTGGTCGGCTTCGTGGAGCGCTTCTTCGCCAAGCAGGGTGGTGAGGACAGCGGCACGCACGTGCTGACCACACTGCTGCAGCCGTTCGCGGCCTACCTCGCGGCCGAGCACCTGCACTGCTCGGGCATCCTGGCCGCGGTCGCCGCCGGCATCATCCTGCGCATCGTCGAGCAGCGGAACACCGGCACCGTGGAGGCGCGGCTCTCGGGCAACGCGGTCTGGCGCATGGTGCAGTTCGCGCTGGAGGGCGCGATCTTCGTGCTGCTCGGTGAGCAGATCCCCGGCGTGCTCGCGGACCGCCAGGTGGTGATCGCGGAGTCGAAGCTCGCGGGCGGCTGGGACCTGTTCTACCTGGTGCTCTCGATCGCGTTCGCGCTGATCGTGCTGCGCTTCTTCTACGTGGCGCTGTCCGCTCGCCTGGCCGGCCTGCGCGCCGCGCGCCGCGGCGTGAAGCAGGCGCGCGCGACCCCGCGCATGATGGCGGCGATCTCGTTCGCCGGCGTGCGCGGCGCGATCACGCTGGCCGGCGTGCTGACGCTGCCGCTCACGCTGCCGAGCGGCGCGCCCTTCCCCAGCCGCGACACCGCCATCTTCATCGCCATGGGCGTGATCCTGTTGTCGCTGGTGCTGGCCGCGCTGGTGTTGCCGTTCCTGCTGCGCGATCTCGAGGTGGTCGAGGTGCACGAGGCCGAAGACATCGACGCCACGCGCATGCGCCTGGTCGAGGTGGCACTGCGCAAGATCGAAGCCGAGCGCGACAACAACGCGCTCGCCATCGAGCCGGACGTGTTCAACGAGGCCTTCGGCCGCATCACGATGCTGTTTCAACGCCTTCAGCAGGCGCACTCGCTCGACCTCGACGCCCACGAGCAGGAGCACGCGCGGCGCCTGATCGCGGCCGAGCGCTCGCTGCGCCTGGTGGGCGTGCGCGCGGAGCGTGAAGAGCTGCTGCGCTTGCGGCGTCAGCGCCAGCTCTCGCCGGAGTCCACGGCGCGCCTGATGCGCGAGCTCGACCTGGTGGAGACGCAGCTCAGCGCAGCAGAACGTCACTGAGGAAGTCGCGCAGCAGCGGCAACGCCTGCTCGAGGTGCGTCTCCAGCAGCCAGTGGCCCGCGCCTTCGAGCACGTGAAGCTGCGCGTCGGGCAGGTCGCGCAGGTACGCCCGTGCGCTCGGCTCGGGCATGTAGCCGTCTTCCGGTCCCCACACGATCAGCGTGGGCGGCCGGTGCTCGCGTAGGTAGCGCTGGTAGCTCGGGAACCAGGCCAGGTTCGCGCGCAGGCCCTGGTGCAGACCGACCATCAGCTCGCGCCGCGCAGGTGTGGTCAGCGACCAGTGCAGCTTCCACAGATCGGGCGGGATGCGCTGCTGCATGGTGGGTGCGAGCTCGCCTCGGAACTCGTTGCGGAAGCCTTCTTCGCTGACGGACTCGAGCAGCGGCTTGCTGTGCTCGGGATCGGGAGACTGCCAGTACTTGCGGATCGCGGCGTACTTGGGGCCCAGCGTGTCCTCGTAGATGTCGCCGTTCTGAATGATCAGCCCGCGCACGCGCTGCGGCGCGGCGATCGCGAGCCGCAGGCCGATCTGTGAGCCGTAGTCGTGCAGGTAGAGGGCGTAGTGTTCGACGCCGAGCTGCTCGAGGAAGCGCGTGAGGAAGTGCTGGTAGCCGTCGAAGTCGTAGCGGAAGTCGTTCGGGGTGTCGCTGTAGCCGAAGCCCGGGAAGTCCGGCGCGAGGGTGCGGAAGCGATCGCCGAGCGCGGGCATCAGGTTGCGGTACTGGTACGACGAGCACGGATAGCCGTGCGGCAACAACAGCACCGGCGCGTCCGCGGGCCCTGCCTCGCGGTAGAACACGCGCATGCCGTCGAGCATCAGCTCGCGATGGGCGACCATGCTCGTCTAGGTGGTCACGCCTCAGTCGAGCAGAAAGTGGCCGCGGCCCAACGCCACCGGCTGTTGCTCGTCGGCCTGATACGCGCGCATACGCACGTTCGCGACGCGACGCCCGAGGCGCTGCACGTCGGCCACGGCATACAGCGACTCCGTGCGCGCGAGGCGCAGGTAGTCGATCGTGAAGTCGATCGTCTTCGGCAGCGGCAGGCCACGCTCGTGGATCAGCTGCAAGAGAGCCGCCAGCTCCAGCGACGCGCCCACGACGCCGCCGTGCAGCGCCTTCACGAACGTGTTTCCGATCAGGATCGGCTGGTAAGGCAGGTGCACGCGCACCTGCGTGTGCACCAACGCGGCCTCGGCGCCGACGAAGCGGCAGAACGGCAGCTGGGCCAGCAGCGGGTTGTAGTCGCCCCCCGCGCGTGCGGCCTGCACGGCGGCGTCGAGCGCGCTCACGACTTCTCCTCTTGCAGGATGAAGGCGGCGGTGAGGTTGGCGACCGGGCGGCCCACGTCACCCTGGTGGCAGCTGCCGCGCACGAACGCGACGTGGCGCGTGACCCGGTAGCACTCGGCGTCGCCGAGCAGATCCGCGTGCGGGGTCGCGGCGCGCAGGTAGTCGATGCGCAGGTCCAGGGTGGCCTGCAGGCGGAGCCGGCGGGCGAGCACCGTGGCGGCGCCGAGCGTGTCGAGCAGGCCCGTGATCACGCCACCGTGCAGCACGCGGGTGCCGGGGTCCCCGACCAGGTCCTCGCGCCAGGGCAGCCGCAGCACGCAGTGGCCGCGCGGGTCTTGCGAGATCAGCTCGATGCCGAGCGCGCGCGCGTACGGCAGCGCGGCGACGAACTGCTCGACCCAGTTGCTCACGGCGTCAGAGCGCTTGGCCCAGCTCGAGGCGCTCGTCGATCAGCAGGTTGGCGATGCCGCCCGCGATCAAGTAGGCGACGCGCTGGCCCTGCGAGAGCAACGCCCCGTCGAACTCACCCGCGACCGGCTGGCCCCCACGGCGGCGAGCCCGGCCGTCCTGGATGGCCGCGCGCAGGCGCGTGAGCTGGGCTTCGTCCGCGAGGGCGAGCGGTTCGTGCGTCTCGGGGTCCGCGAGGAGCTCCAGCAGCTCGGGCGTCAGGGTGGCCATCGCGCGGACGTTAGCGTGGGCGAGGGTGGGTCGCTACTGCCCGTGCCCCTGCCCTTGCCCCTGCCCGATCTCGCTCTTCCGGGAGGGGCAGGGGCAGGGGCAAGGGCACGGGGGAGCAACTGCGCTATGTACCCACGGTGACGCTTGAGAACCTTGGCATCGTGCTGCCCCCGGGCACGGCCTTCGTGGATGTCTTGCGTGCGCTCATGGAGCGCGCGATCGCGGAGTTTCCGGAGTCGTTCGCGGACTTCGCGCTCCCACCCGATGCGGCTGGCTTCAAGGCGCACTGGGGCGAGCTCTTGCCCACGTTCGAGGCCTCGCGGGCGCGCAGCGAGCAGCGCGCGGAGATCGCGCGCGCGCTGTACCTGGCCGTGGCCGGCGAGCTGCGTTACCTCGACAGCGAGGGCGAGCGCACGCTGACCGGCCACTTGCTGGAGCGCCACGAGCCCTTCCCGCTGCAGCGCGTGGACCTGCCCGGACCGGGCCAGCTGCGGCCGAGCGTGGACTACGCGGGCCGCGTCTGCGCCGGCGAGGAGCTAGCTCGACTGGCCGACGACCTGGAGCGCGAGCACTTCGCGACCCCGGCGGTGGCCTCTGCGCTGGCCGACCTGGTCAAGCGCAAGAGTGTGTCGCTACGCGGCGAGCGCTTCGTGTTGTTCGGGGCGGCCGCGGAGCTGAGCCCGGTCTACACGTTGCTCGAAGCGGGCGCGGACGTGCTGTGGCTCGACCGCGCGCGCCCGCCGATCGACCACCTGCTGGAGCCGCAGCTGAGCGGCTCGCTCTCCTTCGTCGACGGCGGCATCGACTTGCTCGCCGTGCCGGGCCGCGCCCGCGCCACGATCGAAGCCTTCGCGGACGGCACGCCCGTGCACCTGGTGATGCTGGCGTCCGCGCACGGCGCCGTGATGCAGCTGTCGGTGGCGATGAACGAGATCGCGCGCAGCCTGCCGCCCAAGCTGGTCAAGGCGCTGCACTTCCTGCTCTCGCCGACGTCGGTGAGCCCGATCTATCCGGACGACGCGCAGTGTGCGGAGGACCGGCAGCTGTCCGCGAGCGCGGTGCGGCGGGCGCTGGTGCGCACAGGCCAGCTCATGCCAGGCAGCGTGGAGTCCGGCAGCGACCGCTTCTCGTGTGCGGTGGTGGTGCAGCAAGGAGCCGGGCACCAGCTCGCGGAGTACGTGTGCAAGCGGCTGGCTGCCGAGGCCTTCTTCGAGTTCGGGCTGGGCCTGGAGGCGGGCAAGAAGCCGCGCGGCGCAGGCACGGTGGGCGTGTTCGCGAACATGGTGCCGGTGACCAACACGCGCTCGCTGGCGAGCCCGGTGCTCGAGGCTGCGCTGCTCGGGGCCCCGAGCTTCGACATGCTGGTCGCCACGCCGTCGACCGCGCGCCGGATTGGGGCGCTGCTGATGGTGAGCGACGTGCTCGCACCACGCCGTGCGCCCGCCACGAGCTCACGTCGCGTGCGGCTCGCGGCGCTGTTCGCGCGTCAGTTTCACGGCGGCGTGCACGCGCAGCCGTACGCGCTCGACGGCATCATCCGGGTGGCGGCGCTGAAGGGGCTCGCGCAACGACCGAGCCTGGCGTTCGAGCTGTTGCGATGAAGGGCGAGCCGACCGAGAAGGTGGTCGGGCTGGCAGCGGCCCACGCGGTGCTGCGCGTGCGCCCGCGCGACGTGCTGAACATCGCGCACAGCAAGCTGGCCCGCCGCGAGCTGTCCGACCTGCTGCGCGAGGCGGCGCGGCTGCGCATCGCCTACCGCGAGCTGCCTCAAGAGGACCTCGATGCGCTGTCCGAGACGGTGCACAACGAAGGTGTGTGCCTGCTGGTGCGCCAGCGGCCCGAGGCGACGCTGGACGTGCTGGCGCGCGCGATCGCGGACGAGGGCCTGATCCTGGCGCTCGATCGGGTGGAGAACCCGCACAACGTGGGCGCGCTACTGCGCTCGGCGGCGTTCTTCGGCGCGCGCGGGATGTTGCTGAGTGGGCCCCGCAAGCGTGCGCTGACGCCGTCCGCGCAGCGTGTGGCAGAGGGAGGCGCGGAGCACGTGCCAGTGTGCGCAGTGCCCGCGCTGGCGCCGGCGCTGGCGGAGCTGCGGCGCGGAGGTGCGGCGATCGTGGGCGCCGATGCCCACCGCGGTGAGTCCGCGACCCGGTTTCGCTTTCCCCCCCGTGTGGTGCTGGTGCTAGGTAGCGAGCGCCACGGGCTGTCGCCAGATCTGGAGGCGGTGTGCACCGACCTGGTGCACATCCGCGGCACGGACGCGGTGGAGTCATTGAACGTATCGGTCGCAGCCGGCATCCTGCTCGCGCTAGCCACCCGCAAAGGCCGCGCACAGTGAACGATCGAAACAAGAAGAAGAAAGCCGGCGCCAAGCGCACTGGCGAGCGCGCAGCCAGTGGCGCCCGCAACACGAGCGCCGCGACGCGCAC
The DNA here is from genome assembly GCA_036277895.1 of Polyangiales bacterium. GTDB lineage: Bacteria > Myxococcota_A > Polyangia > Polyangiales > DASUME01 > DASUME01. The sequence continues at coordinate 1,240 of DASUME010000921.1, read as the reverse complement.
CGGTGGTCGGACCAGCGAGCGCAAGACCAGCGAGCGCAAGACCGGCGAACGACCCGCTCGCGGTGGAGAGCCCGCTCGCGCTGGCGAGCGACCCAAGCGCACTGGCGAACGCCCAGCTCGTGGCGGAGAGCGACCCACACGCGCAGGCGACCGACCCGCGCGCGCTGGCGAGCGTACTGCTCGCGCCGGCGAGCGCCCGACTCGCGCCGGCGAGCGCCCGACTCGCGCTGGCGAACGACCCGCGCGCGCTGGCGAGCGACCCGCGCGCGCTGGCGAACGCCCAACTCGCGGCGGAGAGCGGCCCGCTCGCGGCGGAGAGCGTCCCACGCGTGCTGGCGAGCGTCCGGCGCGCGGCGGCGAGCGTCCAACTCGCGGCGGCGAGCGTCCAACCCGCGGCGGCGAGCGCCCCACACGCGCGGGCGAGCGCCCGGCGCGCGGCGCGCGCACCCCTCGCCCGGGCGAGCGGGCGAAGGTCGGCGAGCGCCCGAGCAAGCGCATCGCCGTCGACCCACGTGTGCCTCGCGGCACCCGCGGTGGCGCGCGCAACGTCGAGCGCCGACAGTTCGAAGAGGAACGCCCCGCGGTTCGCCCGACACCCAAGAACCACGACGACGACCCGCGCGAGCGCCGCGCCACCACGCTCGGCCGCGTCGCCAAGCCCGCGGTGCGCCGGCGCCCGGACCTCTCCGACGACCCGCACCCCGGCCTGTTCCTGCTCACCACCCGCGAAGGCTCCGAGCAAGATCTGATCGACGAGCTCACCCTGCTCAACGTCGTCGATCCCCCGGCGCGCATGCTCGCGCCCTCGCTCGTGCTCGCCCCCAAGGTCCCCAAGCGCGACAAGCGCCCCGTCGACTTCACCTTCGCACGGCAGGGCTTTCCGATCCTGCAGAGCGTGAATTCGCACGACCTCGACACGATCGCGCAGCGCATCGCGCGCTCGCTCAAGAGCCAGCTCATCAAGGCGGAGGAGTACGCGCTGCACGTGTGGGTTCCCGACAGCGAGCTCGGCAACCCACTCTCGTCGCTCGCCGACGAGCTCGAGAGCAAGATCGTCGCGCAGCTCGAGTCCCTGCCCGGCAAGCGCGTCGACGACGCGGCGCTGCGCCGCCTCGGCTCGATCCCCTTCGCGCAGGTGTGCCTGATCGATCCCGAACGCGCCGTCGCGGGCGTCACCTACTCCAACGCTGCCATCTCGCTCGCACGCGGCGGCCGCACCCGCGTACGCGTCACCGGCGAC
>DASUME010000920.1:0-11773 GCA_036277895.1 Polyangiales bacterium | reverse complement strand
GCGTCAGCGTGCGCGGCAAGGTGAACGACGAGGAGCGCGACGAGGGCTACACGGTCGAGATGGCGATCCCGTGGACCGCGTTCAACCAGGTGGACCCGAAGGCCGAGAAGCCCGAGCCCGGCTCGGCCTGGCGCCTGAACTTCTACGTACTCGACGCGCGCAACGAGCACGACCAGCGCGCCGTCGCGTGGAGCCCGCCCCGCGTGGGCGACTTCCACGTGCCGCGCCGCTTCGGCACGGTCGTGTTCGGCGCGCCGAGCGCCGCCGCCACGACGCCCGCCGCAGAGCCCAAGGGCGCCGCCAAGAAGGCCGTCGTCGTGCCCGCGAAGGCGAAGTAACCCTCTTCACGTTGACGTTGACCTTGTCGTGAGCGGCGACGTGAACGATCGCTCGGCACAGCGGCTCTTTCAGCGCTCTCGAGCGGCACAAGACCGGTGGTGATCTCTCGAGGGATCGTCGCCGTCGCCGTTCACGTCGACGACAACGTCAACGTGAATAACTTAGGCTTGCGCGACCTGGCTGCGGTGTAGCGCTGCGGGGTGCACGCCGATCACCGCCAGGGCGGCGGCCCAGCGCTTGTCGGGCGCGGTGTCGAAGAGCACGCGGCTGTCGAGGTCGACGGGGATCCAGACGCCTTGCTGGATCTCTGCCTCCAGCTGACCGGGGCCCCAGCCTGCGTAGCCTTGCACCAGCATCGCGCGGCCGGATGCGCGCCCCTGGATGGCGTCGAGCAGGAACTGCTTGCTCGCGCTCACGCCGAGCGAGTCGGTCACCATCAGCACGTCCTCGCGCTGATCCACGCGCGTCACCCGCGACTCCTCGCTGCGCACGCCGTCCGCGTCGTACAGCTTCTCTTCGCCGTTCGACTCGAACACGATCCAGCCCGTCTCGGGCGACACCGGCCCGCCCATCATTACCGGCACCTCGTGCCGCACCTGGATCTCGCCCACGCCGAGCTGCGCGAGCACGCGCCGTAGCCCGGCGTTCGCGCTGCGGTTGATGATGAAGCCGAGTGCCCCCTCGGGCGAGTGCTCCACCATCAACACGCACGTGCCCGCGAAATTCGGATCGCGCAGGATCGGAGCGGCCACCAAGAACCCAGGAGCGAGCGACGACATGCCTCTATGGTGCCAGCTCTGGGGCCTGTGCCAACGAACTTCTACCGGGGCTCTACGATCGCGTGACGCACGCGATTTCAGGCCCCGCGACGACGGCGTAAACCGTGCTGCGGCGTGCACACTGGTATCTCCACGCTTGACACCGGAACGTGAGTGCTATCGGGGCGGCTCCAGCACCACGTAGAAGTAAGCGGGTCCGTACGCGAAGACTTCGTGCACACGAAGCGAGCGCGCGAACGAGAGCGCCCGACGCTCCACCGGGTAGCCCGCAAACCAGCGCAGTCGCCCCTGCTCATCCATGCGCGGTCGCTCACGCGAGTGCAGCACCAGCGTCGCTCGCTGCGCGTGCAGCCATGCTTCGTCGATGCGCTTGTCGAGGTGCCCCCCCGGCGCGTAGGCGACGGCTGGCGTGGTCAGACCACCGAGATCGAGGATCTCCTGCTGCGGACACAGCACCCCGATCAAGCCCACGTCGATCAGCGCGATCGTTCCCGGCCGACACACTGCGCGCGCGAGCTCATCCTGCAGGCGTTCTCGGCGCGCGCCGGCCTCGCGGATCGCGGGCAACTCCACGATCTGTTCGCGAACGCCCAGCGCCACCACGAACGCCAGCGCCGCGGGCGCATAACGCCAGCCGCGCAGGCCGCGCGCGATCACGAACGCGAGCGCGGGCACGATCGGCACGAACAGCCGGCGCGCAGGCATCCAGTCGCCCCCGGCGAGCACCACCGCCAGCGCGTGCGCGGCGATCGCCAGCGCGAGCATGCGCGTCACGCGTCCACCGCGCGCGATCGAGAGCGCGAGCAGCAACGCGAGCAGGAGCCCGCGCGGCTCGCGCAGCGCGGCGCCCAGGTACACCACTCCGTTCCACAGCAGCGCGGGCTTCGCGCTCAGCGTCATCGGCAGCAGGTGCCCGAACAACACGGCGCGGAAGGCGAACAGCGCGAGCACACCTGCCCCCGCGAGCAGCCACGACCGCGCGCGCCCGCGCCACAGCAGCAGCACGCCCGCGAACAACGCGAGCTCCGGGCGCAGCCAGGCGAGCAACGCGATCGGCACGCCCAGCTCGCACCGGTCGATCGCGGCGACCACCAGCCAGCTCACGAGCAGGGCCGCCAGCCCCGTCTCGAGGCCCGCTACCGACCAGACTGCAAATGGAAGCGAGCTCGCAGATAGGCCAGCGACCCACCACGCCGCCCAGCGACCGCGCGCGCTGCGGCTCGCCCGCGCGACCATCCAGCACGCCGCAACCACACTTGCCGCGCACGACACGGCCTTCGCGAGCGCCGCCACGGGCAGACCGAGCCGCGCGCCACCTACCAGCGGCAGCAGCCAGAGCGGACCCGTGACCCCATCGCTGGCGTAGCCACCCGAATACGTGTAGCCGAGCCCAGACGCCAGCCGCTGCGCGTAGCGCACCGCGATGAACGCGTCGTCCACCGTGAACCGCCAGGCGACGCCCGACAGCGCAGCCAGCGCGAGCGCGCATGCCAACACCGGCAGATGACGCATCGTGACCATGCGAAGGTTCATCCTAGCGACCTCGCGCCGGGGGATGGACATGTGGCCTTCTTGAAAGCTGGGGCAGACAGCACTAGCCTCGGCAAAATGGTGACGGAAGCTTCGCTCGGCCTTCACCGGTACGCATGCTGCGAACACGCTTGATCGCCGGCCCGCGTGCGGGGTTCGTGCTCAGCGCCGTGGTCGCGACGCTCCTGACGATCATCAGTGTAGGTGAGACGTTCTTCGAGCCGTTGCGCGTGCGCAGCGAAGCGGCGGCGCCGGTCACGTTGCGGCTGCCGCCGGTCGCGATGCGCACCACCGACAACGCGGGCCAGCACCACCTGGTGCGCGTCGCGCCCGTGGTCGCGCGCGGCAGCGTGGTGAAGGACCGCACGCTCGCCGAGTACGTGATGCTGTACGAGAACGCGCGCCGCCCGGTGAAGGTCACCACCCTGCTCGGCTCGTGGTTCATCTACTTCCTGATCTCCGTGATGATCGTGACCTACTGCCGGCGCTTTGCGCCCAGCTACGGCACGCTCTTGCGCACGCAGGTCGGTCTGCTGTCGCTGACGGTCGGCTTCCTCGGGTTGGCGAAGCTGGTGCTGCTCGCCACCACCGTGAGCGCGTTCGCCCTGCCGGTGGCCACGCTCTCGCTGTGGGTCGCGTTCTACCTCGATCGGCGCACCGCGTTCATGATGGGCGTGGCGGCCAGCTTCCTCACCGCATCGCTGCTCGACTACCGCCTCGAGTACCTGCTGCCGTACCTCGCGGCCAGCTTCACGATCAACCTCGCGCTGCGCCCCCGCAAGCGTGCGGTCGATGTCGCCACCGCCGGTGCGGCGGCAGCGCTCGCCAGCGCCACGCTCGTGATCGCGGCCAACATGCTGGTGCGCGGCGGCCTGTGGCTGCAGGGCGACTTTCGCGCGCTCTACCAGAGTGAGATCCTGAGCGGCGCGTTCGGCGGCGCGGTCGCGGCCGTGCTCGGCGTGTTCTTGCAGGGCCCGGTCGGACGCCTGCTCGGCACGGTGTCGCGCGCGCGCCTGCTCGACCTCGCGGATCTGAGCCAGCCGCTGCTGCAGAAGATGGCGCGCGAGGCTCCGGGCTCGTGGGAGCACGCGCGCGCGATGGCGAACCTCGCCGAGGCCGCGGCCTCCTCGATCGGCGCGGACGCCCTGCTCACGCGCGTGGGCGCCTATTACCACGACCTCGGCAAGACCTGCCAGAGCAAGTACTTCATCGAGAACCTCGATCCCGGCGAGACCACGCCGCACGACGGCCTCGATCCGGACGTGAGCGCGGACGCGATCATGGCGCACGTCGTGGAAGGCGTGCGCATCCTGCGCGGCGGCCGCACGCCCGAGCCGGTGGTCGAGTTCGCGTACACGCACCACGGCACCAGCGTGATCGAGTACTTCTGGCACAAGTGCCTCGCGCACGGGAACCCCAAGGGCCTGGGCGAGAACTTCTTCCGCTATCCAGGCATGCGCCCGCGCACCAAGGAGACCGCGATCCTGATGCTGATCGACGCCATCGAAGCGGCGTCGCGCACGATCGATCCTCCCGAGCGCGAGAAGTTCGAGGAGATGGTCAACCGCATCATGTTCGTGAAGCTGCGCCAGGGGCAGCTCGACGACAGTGGCCTGACCATCGAGGACCTGCGGGTGATCAGCAAGCGTATGGTCGACATGCTGGTGAAGATGAACCACCACCGCATCCGCTACCCCTGGCAAGACGCCAAGGCGCGCGGCGACGCGCCGCTGCCGGTGCCCGAGGGCGACGCCAGCGACGAAGAGGTCTCGCGCGCGGTCGAAGAGGCGATCGAGCAGCGCCAGGAACAGGCCGCCGCCGCCACCCACAACGAGCGCATCTGATCGCAAGCCAGCTCACGGGCGCGCGGCAGAGAAATGGCCTCCCGCGCGGGACCGTCGCAAGCTCTCGGCATGCGCATCCAGATCGCCTTGAGCCTGCTCTGCGCAGTCGCCTGCTCGGACGACGGCGACCGCGGCCGCTTCGACATCTCGCAGGACCCCTCCAGCACCCTGGACGACGGCGGCGACCCGCGCCGGGTGCCAGCACGCTCGCCCGACAGCGGGCCGGGCAACGGCCTCGGCGACACCACGATCCGCGACGGGCTCGACGCCAGCGCCAGGCTCGACGCGACCGCGGACGCGAACCCGAGCGCGCCCGACAGCGCGACGCCTTTCCGCTGCCAGACCGCCAACGACTGCGCGATCCTCAACGTGGGCAGCTGCTGCGGCTACTTCCCGCGCTGCGCCAACAGCGGCGCGGTGTTCACGCAGCCCGACTGTTCCGGCGTGGTCAGCACCTGCGGCTTCCCCGCGATCGACAGCTGCGGCTGCGAGCAAGGCCAGTGCGTGAGCCTGCAGGCCGGCGTGCGCATCGACTACCCTTGAGGTAGCGCACGTCGCATCCTACGGGCATGCACGTCCCTCCCAAACTGCCCGGCGGCACCTGGCTCGGCCACCTGCCCGCGTTTCGCAGCGATCCGATCGGGCTGCTCACGCAAGCCGCGGCGCACGCCGATCTGGTGCGCACGCGCCTCGGCGTGTTCGACCTGGCGATCGTCAGCGCGCCTTCGCTCGTGCAGGAAGTGCTGGTCGATCACGCCGAGCAGTTCGAGAAGAGCTACGGGCTCAGCCTGTTCGCGCGCCCACTGCTCGGCGACGGGCTGCTCACCGCGAAAAACGAGCCGCACCGCCGCCAGCGCAAGCTGCTCGCGCCGGCCTTCGTGCACAAGCGCATCGCGAGCTACGCGCAGATCTCCAGCCTGCATGCGGAGCAAGGCCTAACGCGCTTGCTCGCGCGCGGCACGGTCGAGCGAAGCCGTGTTGCAGGCTCAGGCAGCACAGGCGGAACAGCAGCTGCTCCTCGAGAGCGCTGAGATCAGGAATCCGTTCCAGGGCGCGACGGATGGTCGCGTCGTTCAGCGCGATGCGCGTGTCGAGCACGTCGCGCCGTCGCGGTGAGGCCGCGGGCCCACTCTCGGTGGCTGCCGACTCATGCCTGGCGCCCTGCCCTTCTCCGATTGGGCCCAAGACGGTACCAAGCCGACCCCTCGTTCCTTGTGGAGTCCTGTTGTTGCTCGCCAAGCGTCTTGACGAGCCTCCACGCACGACATGCCGCCGTTCGCTCTACCATCGGCGGCCCCTGCGCCGATCGCCTATTCGTCTTCATCCAATGCGTCCCATCCCGTCGCCTTCGCGACGCTCAGACCGCTTAAAACCTGACGAACGAGTTGAGGGCGCGCGTAGGCCGCGGCCACCGTGCGGACAAAAAACTCCAGATCGAATGGCGCTGCCGGATAGCGTTGATGCGCGTACTCCATCCGAGCCGCGACGTATGCCAGGCGAACAAGCTCCTTCACGGCCGCGTCGGCGATCGTCGCAATGAACGCGTCCGCGCCTTCTTCGTTGAGCGGTAATAAGCGGTCCACGGAGCATCTCCTTAGAGTGGCTTGAGCTTACTGTAGTCCAGCACGATCCCCTCGCGTGTGATCGGAAACTGTTCGCGGTTGTCTAGGTTGCCGCGGAACATGTTGCCCTCGCTGTCGAAAACCAGCGCTTCGCCACCCTCTCCCGCATAGGCGGAACCATTCTTCAAGAGCGGCACGGGCTTCGCAGTCCACTGTCCCCTGGTTTCCCTGGTGATGTCTTTTGCCAGGTTGCGGAACTCCGCTTCCCGTTGTTCCGGAGGAAGTTGTGGGGGCTCGGGCGGCGGCGGAGCTGATTTCTTCGGCGGTGCGGCGGCTTCACTTGCTGCGGCACTCGTGGACCCAGCACCCTCTCCAGCGGCAGCTCGCCCGCCGGCTCGCATTCGGCGCGCCCACCCCACCAATTGCGGCGCCTTCGCTCCTAGCTTCACCAGCGCGCCTGCCATCGCGACCAAGCTGGCGATGGTCACCAGCGCTTCCATGAGCAACTCGCCAAAGATCTTCCCAGCTTCGAACTGGCTTCGAAGATCTTCTTTCTGATGGCGCTGGGTAAAACCCCGCCACTTGGCCTGGTAGGCCTGCTGCACTTTGCCCGGAAGTCCCTCGAAGAACTCGGCGGGGTTCTCCATGATGCTGCTGAGCTCTTTGTAGATGAGCTCGCGTGTCGCATGCGCTTTGGCGAGCCTTCTTTGCAGCCACTCGGCTTCCCCGAAGGCAAACAGGCCTCTGACAAACAGCGCGGCTCCGGCCTTGGGACCTACGAAGCTGGATACCGACAAAGGCCTGCACACCTGATCGTGCAGGTCTGCCAGCAGAAAGACCTGGCCGAGCTCGAGCAGACCCGAGACCTCGTGGGCCGGATAGCTGACGAGGCCGTAACAAACGCCAAGTCCGAAGGAGTCCGCGACCAGGATACGGCGCGCCATGCGCTGCATCTCGGGGAAGTGACTTTCGCGAATGAGGCTGGTGATGAGCCCCTCGAAAGCCTCTTGCGCGCGTAGCCGCTCAAGCTCGTAGGGCATCATGCGCCGCCCCGCGGGCGAATCTTTGTGGGGAACTCTGCTGTAGTCATTCCGAAGGCTCGGCCCTGCCGAGCGAAAGTTTCCTCGCCCAAAAGGCTTGCTTTGCCCAAAAGGCCCTTGCTGGACCCACGATTGCCAGAGATGGAGCAGATCGTGATCGGACATCGACGTGTTGTTGATAGGACGGATGATCACGACGCACAACGTCGCGCCGCGGGCTTCCCGCCGATAAACACCGTCGTGCTGCCGCCTGCCATGTCGGACGCCGTCACTGTGTTCGGATAGGCAGCGGCCGCCAGGCGGCGGCGTGACGCACACGTTCCTAGGAAACCCTTACTACCGGGCGCGGATTCGATTGAACCAGCTCGTATCTATACCAGTCAGTCCGAACTCGCTCCGCACACGCGGCGACTGATGCTGCATGAGCGACTCCATGCGCGCGCTCAGTTCGGCCTTGAACGGCAACAACCGCTCGACGATCATTCCGAGCCGAACTCGCCGCGTATCGATTGCGGACTTCTTGTCTTCGCCTTCGGGCTTCTCGAACCATGACGGCCCACCCCGACGAGCCGGAACGCCAGGCGCACGTGCTCCAGCGACTCGTGCTGCACGATGTCCTTCAGCTGTGCGAGCAGCGCGGGCTCCTCGAATAAGAAGCTTTCGAGCACCTGCCCCCAGCCGATAACACCGCGTCTTGGCGGCTCGCTCCTTCTCGCGCCTCGTGCCGCGCCCGGAGCTGCGCGGCGCGGTTGAGCGCCTGCTCGGCGCGCTTCTCCGCCTTCGCGACCGCGCTCAGGTCGTCCGAAGTACGCCGCGCCATCAGCGCCCCCGGCCGCGGTCGATGCCGCGAGACAGCGCGAGCTCGCCGCGCGCACCCAGCTCGAGCTCGATCGCCTGCCCTAGCTTCAGCCCGCGCTGATCATACGCGTCGAGCTGCTGCAGGACGCGGCTGCCATCCGGCGCACGCAGAAGCGCAAAGTGCATCTCGGTGCCGTCGTGAAGCGGAAGCCCCTTCTCGCTCTTGCGCAGCAGCGTGAACGGCACCCCGCGGTCGGCCTCGCGCGCACACCGCACCGGCGCGCGCTCCTTCTTGGCGTACCACTCTAACGCATGTTCGCGCAGGCCGGCGCGCTCCAGCGCAACCACCTGGTCGCGCGAAGCCTTCAAGCGCTCCGCGTTCCTTGAGCCGCTTTTGCAGGTGGGTGCTTTCCTGGTGGATGCGCCCCTCGTTGGCGATCAGCTTCTCGCGAAGGCGGTGCAGCTCGTCCGCGCTGCAGCGAGTGAGGTCTCCGAGGTCTTCCACGGCGAGCGATTCGGGCTTGGGCGTCTTGGGCATGGCACCTCAGTTCGAGATCGGCGAGAGGCTCGTCTCCAGCCGCTGTGCGGCGGCGGGATCGAATTCGTGAAGCGACGCTAGCAAGGCAAAGCGGTCCAGGGTCGCGAGTTCGAGCACGACGGAGGCGGCGAGCTCGGGATCGAGCTGGGCGACGAGCACCGCGGCGAAGTTCGGACGGGAGACGGCGTGTTGCCGAACCAGGGCGACTGTTTCCTCCGGTTCGAGCTGCTGCGCAGCGACCGCGACAACGCGCGAGGGGGCATGCAGAAGGCGCTCGACGGCCTCGACCATGCTCTGACCCGTCTTGCCGTCGCGGGCCTCGTAGGCGACGTGAGAGGGCGGTGGCGTCCAACGTCGCGAGGGAAGCTGGGCGTTGATCTCCGCGAGCTCCGCGCGCAGAGGCTGGGCCTTCTCGCGATCGAGCTGGACGCGTTCGAGCATTTCGTACACCTCGCGCCGCCGCTCGCGAAGGGCGACGAGCGCTTCGGGCGCGAGTGCAGGGGCCGCTTCGGGTTCCGCTTCAGGCGTGCCCGCGAATTCGGCGGGAGACGTTGTGCTCGGCGAAGGCGCCAAACGGCCTTCGAGCGCGAGCCGCACGAAGCCGCGGAAGCACGCGCCCGGGGTCGTCCGGATCTCGCTAGGCTGCATGCGCAGCAGGCGCTGCAAGGCGGCGACTCCGAGCTCCGGGTGATCGGCAGCTTCGGTGCGCAGTACGTCGCGGACAGCGACGAGGTGGGCGACGCGGTGAGCGAAGCGATGGAGGCGATCATCGGCTCGATGACCTCCAACGTGCCGCTGCCGCCGCCGATCCCCACCCGCGTCAACCGCCGCATCGCACGCGCGACTGCGCGGCTCGATCGCATCCTCTACCGCCTCATGGACGAACGGCACGGCGAGGATCGTGGTGACATGCTGAGCTTGCTGCTGAGCGCGCGCGACGAAGACGGTGCGCCGATGGGGCGCAAGCAGGTGCGCGACGAGGCGATGACCGCGTTCCTCGCCGGCCACGAGACCACCGCCAACGCGCTGGCCTGGACGCTGTACCTGCTCGCGAAGAACCCGGCCGCGCTGGCCGAGGTGGAGGCCGAGCTCGACCGCGTGCTCGCCGGGCGTGCGCCCGCGTTCGAGGATCTGCCGCACTTGCCCGCGACCTTGCGCGCGCTCAAGGAGAGCATGCGGCTCTACCCACCGGCGTTCATGCTCACGCGCCGCGCCGCCACCGAGGTCACGATCGGCGGCCACAGCTTCCCCAAGAACCTCCTGGTCTTGATCAACATCTACGGCATCCACCGCCGCGCGGACACGTTCCCCGAGCCGAACGCGTTCAAGCCCGAGCGCTTCCTCGACGAGCGTACGCTCGCGCGCCACGCCTACATGCCGTTCGGCGGCGGCCCGCGCATGTGCATCGGCAACCACCTGGCCTGGATGGAGGGCCAGCTGGTGCTCGCGAGCTGGCTGTCCCGCGCCCGCTTCAGCCTGCCCGATCCTTCGTTCGAGCCCGAGCTCGAGCCGCTGATCACGCTACGCCCCCGCGCCCCGCTGACGATGAACGTCAGCGCGCGTCAGGCGGCGCTGACCTGCGGGTCGTAGAGCTGCTCGTACTCGTGGATGAGCGCGCTGTCGTCTTGCTGCCAGGGGTGGAAGTCGCGGCGGAAGTACTCGAGCCACATCGGCACCATGTCGACCAGGATGCCCTTGGGGCCCCACAGCCTCCACAGGCCCTTCGCCCACAGCTTGGGCGAGTTGAGCTTGTCTACCTTGAGGAACTGGTACTGCAGCACGTGCGCGCCGCCGAACAGGCCCAGCGTGGTCGTGAGCAGCGCGAGCGCGCGCGGCAGGTAGTCGCCGAACGCCTCTTCGTAGGCGTCGAATGCCACCGCCTTGTGCTCCATCTCCTCGACCGCATGCCAGGCCCAGATCGGAAGCACGTCGGGATCGAGCAGCTCGCGGGTCTGACGCTGCGTCAGCAGCTTGTGGCCGAGCAGCGCCGTCATGTGCTCCAGCGCGACCGTCACCGCGAGCGAAATCTTCTTCGTGCGGTACTTGCTGATCTCCTTGATGTGCTGGGCGATGCGCTCTTCCATCTCCTGTGCGGGATAGCCGAACTCCTCCAGGCGCACGTTCAACGCCTGATGCTCGCGCGAGTGCAGCGCTTCCTGCGCCAGGAAGCCCGCGATGTCCGCGCGCGTCTCGGGGTTCTTCACGCGGTCGCGCACCGCCTTCACCGCGTCCATGAACATCTTCTCGCCCGGCGGGAAGGTCACCGACAGCGCGTTCATGAAGTGCGTGAGGAACGGGTCACCGCTGACCCAGTAGCGCCGCATCTCCGGGCCGATGCCGAACTTGATGTTGCGGGGCTTGACCTCGACCGATGCCGGCCGCTTGGCGCGCGGCTGATGAAAGCTGACCACGACGTACTCCTGTGAAGGACGAGAAATCTGTGCAGAGCGTGCCGTGCGCAGGCGCTACTCGGCAGGTTGGGCCATGCCATATTTCTGTCATTGAGGGCCAGGCGGGTGACCGGAGTGTACGGAATCGTTGAAAAACCGGACAGGCCGACTACTCGGGCACCGGGTCGCCGCGGTCCTGCCGCTGCTGCCGGTCGGCCTGGATCGCCTCCAGAAAGTTGCCCGCCACGTCCGGGTCGAACTGCGAGCTGGAGCAGTCGTGGATCTCGCGCGTGGCGACCTCGTGCGGCAGCGCCTTGCGGTACGCGCGGTCGCTGGTCATCGCGTCGTAGGTGTCCGCGATCGAGATGATGCGCGCGAACAGCGGGATGTCCTGGCCCTTGAGGCCGAGCGGATAGCCGTGCCCGTCCCAGCGCTCGTGGTGCATGTACACGCCGGGGATCAGCGGCTGCAGGAAGCTGATCGGCTCGAGGATGTCGCGCCCGTACACCGGGTGCTTCTGGAAGATCGCGTACTCCTCGTGGGTGAGCTTGCCCGGCTTGTTCAGGTTCATCACGCAGCCGATCTTGCCGACATCATGCATCAGCGCCGACTGGCGCACGATCTCCACGTCGGCCGGAGGCAAGCCGAGCTTGATGGCCAGGATCTGCGCGTACGCCGCGACGCGCTCGCTGTGGCCCGCGGTGTAGCGGTCCATCTTGTCGATCGCGCTGGCCAGGCCCTTGATCGTCTGGTGGAACGTGCCCTTGAGGTCCTCGTACAGCTTGGCGTTCTCGATCGCGGCCGCGGCGCGCGAGGCCACGATGCTGAGCAGCTTGCGCTGGCCCTCGTCGAAGCGCTTTCCGCGCGTGAAGCTCATCGCGCCGAGGTAGCCGATGGTCTTGTTGCGGATGCGCAGCGTGGTCACCAGCAGCGACTGCAGCGACAGGCCCTTG
>DASUME010000919.1:0-3417 GCA_036277895.1 Polyangiales bacterium | reverse complement strand
CGAGTCGATGCAACGGCAGCGCTGGCTGGATGTGGACCGCGAGGTGGAGCTGCGCCGCGTCGACAAGATCGCGTTGGAGCAGGCTCGCGAGTACCGGACGGGCGAACACGCCCGTGCTCCCGAACGCGGGCGAGATGGGCGCATCCTCTTGCCCTTCAATGGCAGCCCAAGAGTCATCTGCGCGCCCAAGCACGTGTGCGACATCGAGCTCGAAGAAGGCGAGATGATCCACAACTCGGCACTCGGAAACGGGAGCGACGAGCAAGGCGAATGGGAGCTCACGATCGCCGGGACGAGCACCACACCGCATCTGGTCGTGAAGCCGCTCGTGCCGAACGCCAGCACGAATCTGATCGTTCACGGTCAGACGCGCGTCTACAACATCGAGCTCGTCTCCACCGCAAGCTCTCGCGACGACTACATGCCCTTCGTCGCGTTCAAGTACCCGGAGGACACGAAGCGCAAGTGGGCGGAGTTGATGCAGCGCATGCAGCAGACCAAGTCCTCGAAGGAGGGCGGCGGCAGCGCTGCGGACAGGCGTGCCCAGGAGAGCGACGACGACAGCTACACGGTTCGTCCGGAGCGCCTGAACTTCAACTACACCTGGCGCAAGGACGCGCGCTGGTTTCAGTTCTTCAAGCTCCCACGCATCGATTTCATGCCGAGTCGCGTCTACGACGACGGGCGCAAGACCTTCATCGTCATGCCTGAGTCGATTCACACGCGAAGCCTGCCGATGCTCGTCATTCGCGATCGAGGCACCGACGAGGTGGTGAATGCACGTGTGGAAGGTTCTCGCTTCGTAGTCGACCGGCTGTTCCGTCGCGCGAAGCTGATGATCGACGCCAACAAGCGTTCCCTCGCCGTCATCATTGAAAGGACTGACGATGGGTCTGCGCCCTGACACCATTGCCGGCGACGACGCGCCCCGCAAGCGGGGCACAAGCGCGCTGCGGCCCATCTTGATCGTCGCGGTGACGGCCGTTGGGATGGTCAGTCTCGCGCTTGCACGAGGTGCAACGATGCCGGAGTCCACGCCGGCGGCCGAGCAACCGAGAGGCGGCGTGCTGGTGCCGGCACGCGACGCGCGCGACGCCCTCCGACGTCGAGACGGGCGCTCCCAAGAGGGTGCGTCGGCCGGAACAAGCCGAGCCACGCAGGAGGCGCCCTTGCCTTCGACGCCGCCTGAGACCGTAGACGCGTCGGTGCGCAAGTCGATCGTGACGGCCGAGGGGCTTCCCGCTGCGACGGACCACCTGGGCGTCACCGGCGTCGTTCCGAAGCTCTCGCTGGAGGGCGACGTGCTCGCGCACGCGCAGCTCGCTTCTCCAGAACGCACGCTCCTTGGAAAGCGGCTCGAGGAAGTCTTGCTCGAGCGCGTCGTCAAGACGTACGAGGAGGATCTCGAGCGCCGCCATGCAGGCTACCGCGCGTCGGCCAAGGTCTCTGCCGTCTCCGAGGCGCGGACGCAAAGTGCTGCGGAGGCGGCGACCTTCCTGCAGGGGCTCGGCGGGGATGAAGGGCAGCAGCTCGAGGCGCTCACCAACCAACAGCGAGCTGCGGAGCAGGCGCTGCAGGCTGCGCAGTCGAGCTCGGGCGGAGGCTTGGGCGGCGGGGCGGGCCGCCTTGCCGCGCTTCTCGGCGGAAGTGCGCAGGGAGCGCCGGGAGAAGACGTCAATCAGTTCGCCGCGAAGAAGCAGTTCTTTCAGGCCGGGGGGCAGGATCTCGCACCAGGGCAGCTTGGAGCCAAGGTCCGCAAGCACAGCCCCTACATCATCCGTATGGGATGGAAGATCCCCGGCACGCTCGAGACCGCGATCAGCTCGGAAGGTCCCGGTGAGATCACCGGCCTCGTTTCGCAGGACGTGTACAGCGCCTCCGGCAAGTACCTGCTCATTCCCCAGGGCAGTCAACTCGTAGGCCTCTACAACGCCGCGGTGACTCAAGGGCAGACGCGCGTGCAGATCGCGTGGGTGCGCGTGAACATGCCCAACAACACGACGCTCGATCTCGGGTCCATGCCAGGCGCCGACCTCGCGGGTGTTTCGGGCTTCAAGCACACCGTGAACACGCACTTCTGGGAGCGCCTTGCAGGCGCGCTGATCGCGTCGATGTTCACGGTCGGCTACGAGATCACCGCACCCATGGGGCGTGGAGCCATGGAGAACGCCGTGCATCGGGGTGTCGGCGAGTCTCTCACGCAGTTCGGCGTCAACGAGGCGCAGCGCGCGGGACAGCGGCCGCCGACGCTCGAGATCCCGATTGGCTACCAGTTCAACGTCATGGTGCACAAGGACATCGTCTTCGACGGTCCCTACGACGGCCGCGAGCGGGCAGCCGATGTGCTCGATGCCGCAGGAGGACGTCGTGAGTAGGAGCGAGTGCCGAGTGTGCTTTGCCTTCGTGGCGCTGTTGGCGGCGGCGCTCGCGTTCGATCGCATGGTGTTGCCGCAGCGCATGACCCTCGTCGTGACGGAGTCGGTACCGCGTGGCTTGTACGCGCTGCGTCCCTTCGAGGAAGAGAGCGCACGCGTGGGCCAGCTCGTGTGCCTGCGGGCGAACGGCCCCGACGCGCCTCGTGTGCTGCGCGAAGGCCTCGCGCAGGGACGCTGGCCTGCAAGCTGGTCGCTGTTCCCTTTCGTCAAGCGCATCGCCGCGCGCGAAGGCGCGCGTGTCACAGCTGCGGCTGATGGTCTGCGTGTGGACGGCGCGACGCTCGCGCACTCGCAGAGACGCGTCTCGGACACGCGTGGACGGGCGCTCCCCTCGCCGGCCTTTCCGCTCGAGCTCGGCGCGGACGAGGTGTGGCTCAGCTCAGACGTGGACAGCGGCTTTGACAGCCGTTACTTCGGCCCGGCGAAGACGGCCGCGCTCGATTGCATCGCGGAGCCGTTATGGACGTTGTGATCCCTCGCTTGGCTCGCGCTTCGTCGCGGACGCCGGAACGGTACCGCACTGCGGCGCTTCTTCCGCTTGTACGTATCGCAGCGGCCGCTGCGTGCGGCACGTCGCTGCACGCCGAGCACGAGCTCGTCGCGCTGATGCCGCTCGTCTTCGTGATCTTCTGGAGGGCGCAGAGCCGTTTGGAGAGCTCGCTCGTCGCGGCGGCCTATCACGCGGCAGCCGCGGTGCCCTTGATGAGCGGTGCGCAAGCGTTCTACGGGTTCAGTGAGTTCGAGGCTCTCCTTCTCGTCGGGACGATGGCGACCGGCGTGGGGTGCGTCTGGGGCGCCTTTTGGATCTCGCCCTGGCGTGACTGCGCGCCGGCGCAGGTGGTGCTTCGCGCCGTGGGCTTGCTCGTCGTCACGAACGTTCCGCCGCTGTGCGCGCTCGCGGTGCCGAGTCCACTGCTGGCTGCAGGCGTCTGGTTTCCAGGCTGGAGTTGGTGCGGGGTCGTCGCGTTTGTCGTGGCCGTTG
>DASUME010000918.1:0-12660 GCA_036277895.1 Polyangiales bacterium | reverse complement strand
ACACGAACGCGGCGCGATCGGGTGAGCCGAGGTCCGCCATCAACACGCGCGCCGCGTGCATCAGGATCTCGACCTTGCGCGCCTTGTCGTCGACGCCCTTGGCGTGACGATCGTAGGTCTGCGCCAGGTCCTCGAAGCGGTGCAGCGAGCGGTACAGCCGCTCCAGGGCGCTGTTGGCCACCTCGTGCGACGGCGCGAGCTCGATGATCTTCTCGAACGTCTCGGCCGCGCGCGCCGTGTCGTGGAGCTGCGCCTCCTGCAGCGTGCCGATCTCCTCGTACAGCGCGATACGCTGGCCCGGTGTGGTCGCGTGCTCCAGCTCGCGCTCCAGCGTGCGCAGCAGCTCCTGGTGGTCGCCCTTCTTGGCGTAGAGCTTGGCCAGGCCCTTGTACGCGGAGACCAGCTTGTCGTCGGCGGCGAGCGCGTCCTTGAACAGCGTGATCGCCTTGTCGTCGCCCTCGTCGTCGCCTTCGTGCAGCTCCGCGAGCTCGCTCAGCGCTTGCGCGCGCTGGCTGCCGCGCAGCTCCTTGGCCTTGAGCTCGAGCAGCCCGATCACGCTGTCCAGCCTGCCCTGCTCGACGTAGATCTCTTCGAGCGCCGCCAGCGCGGTGGGGTGCGTGGGATCTTCGGCCAGCACCTCCGCGAACGTACGCTCGGCCAGCTCCGCGTCCTCGAGCTTGAGGTGTGCGAGCGAGCCCGCCTCGGCCTTGAACTCGCGCGCCCTGCTCGGGTTGGTGGTGGCATCCGCGCGCGCCAACAGGTGCGGCACCAGCTCGGCCCACGCCTCGGCCTCGCGGTAGATGCGGCCGAGCGCATCGAGCGCCGGCTCGTAGGCCGGGTCGAGCCGCAGCGCCTCGTTCAAGAGCGGCAGCGCCGCGTCCGGACGCTGCAGCTTGTTCGCGTACCAGTCGGCCACGATCACGTTCAGCACGCTGGTGTGCGCCGGGCGCTCGTCCGGATCGACCACGGAGTCGCGCAGCACCGAGATCACGTCCTCGTACTGCTCGTCATCGCTGGCCAGCCGCTCGACCGCCTTCTTGGAGCGCTCGTCGCTCGGCTCCTCGGCCAGCGCCTGTCCCCACGCCACCAGCGCGTTCTCCGGCTGCGCCAGCTCGTCTTCGTAGAGCGCCGCCACCTCGCGCAAGATCTTGCCGCGCTCGTCGCTCGCGCTCTCGTTCGAGAGCCGATCGAGCAGCTGGTTGATCAGCTGCTCGTGCTCGCCGCTCTCCCGGTAGTGCTCCTCGAGCGCGTTCAGCGCCTGCGCGTCGGACGGGTCGAGATCGAGGATGGCGCGGTACATGCGCTCGGCCTCGTCGCGCTCGTTCAGCTCCTCGGCCAGGATACGCGCGCAGCGGAACAGCAGCTGCTTCTTGGTCTCGACGTCTTCGCTCTGCACCGAGGCGTCGTTGAAGGCCTCGATCGCCTCGCGCCACTCGCCGGCTGGCGCCACCAGCGCCTCCAGCTCACTCGCCAACGTCGCGTTGGCCGGATCGTCTTGCAGCGCGCCGATCGCTCGCACGAGGTCGACCTGCGCCAGCTGCGAGGCAGGCGGGATGCTGGTGCGCGCGAGGTTCTCCAGCGCGTCGGCGAGCTCGCGTGCGCTCTGGTAGCGGGCCGAAGGATCCTTGCTCAGCGCCTTGAGCAACACCTCGTCGACCTCGGGTGTGAGCCACCCCTTGGGGGCGCGTGTGGACGGCGCCTCGGGCTCCTCGAACAGGTGGCCGAGCACCTGCTCGATCGCGGTCGGCGCCTCGAACGGGGCGCTGCCGGTCAGCGCGCGGTAGAGGATCGCGGCCAGCGAGTACACCTCGCTGACGGGCGTCGCGCCCTTGCCGCGCGTGACCTCGGGCGCGAGCGTGCTCGGATCGCCGACCAGGCGCAGCACACCCTTCTTGGGCGCGTCGTCGTTGTTCTCCAGCAAGCGCGCGGTCGCGAGCTCGCTGAGCACGCCGTAGGCAGGCGTCTTCTCGCCGCGCGTACCTTCGGGCTTCACCAGCAGCACGTGATCGGCGCTGAGGTAGCCGTGCAACAGGTTGCGTTCGTGCAACGCGGCCAGGCCGCGCAGCAGCGTGCGCGCGACTGCTCGCACCTCGCTCAGCGTCAGCGGGCCATTGGCCAAGCGCACCGAGAGCTTCTGCCCCTGGATCGCTTCCTGCGCGATGAACACGCGGCCATCGGGCAAGGTGCCCGCCTCGTAGATGCCGACCAGGCCGGTGTCGCGCACGTCTTTCAGCGCGCGTGCGGCGGTGAGCATGCGCCAGGCCGCGATCCGATCGCGCGTGACCGAGCGGTGGAACACCCGGATGTGCGCGCGCTCGGTGTGGCCGTTGGAGGGCGACGGACGCTCCGCGAGGTAGATCGCGGCCAGCGGCCCGGACTCGAGCGCCTTGAGGATGCGGTAGCTGCGCACCTCGCTGCCCGCGGCCAGCTCGTCTTGCGGGCGCGGTACCAGCTCCAGCGGCTCTTCCTGCGCGCCGGCGGAAAGGCGAATGGCCTCGGCCAGCACCAGCAGGCCGTCGTGCGACTCGCAGTGGCGCACCAGTGCGCGCGCAAAGGTTCCCTTGGCGCCGGTGCCGCCGACTTCTTGCGGCTCGACCCCAAGTAATTCGCTGCTCAGGGCCATCATGCCTTCGAGCTCGAACAGACGTTCGAGCTGACCCTGCAAGAACTCACCAGCACTCATGGGAAACCTCTAGCCAAGCGCATCAAGTCGAACCTGCGCGCGTGTGCGACGCGCGCAGAGGGGGACCTACCTATAGCGCCGGCATCATATACACACGCGAGGGGCGGGGGGGAATGCTCCGCGGCGCTCGTCAAGTTTACCGCCTGCGGGTAGGTGACCGTTTTTCCACGCCTGAACGGTCTTTGCCACCCGGACGGATGCACGCCGGCTCACACCCCGCGGTGATCGCTGGCCTTACTGGTGACCAACTGCGGTCGGGGGCACCGTCACGGGGGGATTCCGGGTCATGCGCAGGTACATCTGGGCGCTGCGGCTGGCCGGATCGATCTCCAGCGCGCGTTGCCAGCAGCGTGTGGCCGCCAGGGCATCTCCGAGCGAGAAGCGCACCACACCCAGCGCGATCTGCGCCGGTACGTAGAGCGGCTTTACCTTGAGCGCCTCTTCGAGCTCGTAGGCCGCGGCCTCGAGGTCTCCTGCCTCACGGTAGAGGTTTGCGAGCCGGAGGCGCAGGTCCGCGAAGTGCGGGCACAGCAGCACCGCCTTGCGCAGCTCGTGCATGGCCTCGCTGACCATGCCCGCATCCATGTACGCCTGCGACACGTCCGCGTGCAGGTTCGCGATCTTGCCCTTCACGTACGGCGTCACGCCGCCGACACAGCGCGCACCCTGCGCGAGCGTGTTGCGGTAGATGCGCTTGGCGTCCTCGTAGCGGCCGAGGTCGTTGTAGCTGACCGCCAGGTTGAGCGCGGCCTCGGTGTACGCAGGGTTGATCGAGAGCGCCTCTTCGAACGCGGCCTGCGCTTCCTCGAAGCGTCCGCGGTCGTGATGGATGACGCCCATCATGTTGAACACGTCCGCGGCCGACACGTTGCGCTCGAGGACCTGACGGAAGTAGTGCTCGGCCTTGTCGAACTCACCACGCGTGTAGTGCTCCCGACCCAGGGTCAACAGCTGCTTCGTCCGGTCGTCCATGCCACTCAGCGTAAACCTAGGGCTGACGGCGCTGCAACTTCGCCAAGCTGCCGTCTTTGCTCGCGCGCGGAGAAACCGCGCGCGTCGGCTTAGCCGCCGGTCTCGGCGAGGTAACGTTCGGCCTGCACGGCGCTGCCTGACTCGGGATAACGTGCGATCAGGGCGCGGAAGGTGTCGTGGGCGGCCGGCCTGTCCTTCATGAACAGCTGGGTACGGCCCATCAGCAAGAGCGCCTGCGGCTCGTAGCCGCTGCCCTCGTAGCTGCGCAGCAGATCCTGGAGCCGGCCGATCGCGGCCTTGGGCAGCTCGCGGATCAGGTAGAAGTCGGCCACGTAGAGCTCGTGCCGTGCGAGCAGCGCGAGCGTCTTCTTCTCCATGACCTGCGCCTCGCCGGCGTTCCTGTCGTCCGGGAAGTCGAGCAGGTAGCGGCGCAGATCCTTGAGCGCATCGCGCGCCGCGCGCAGGTCGCGCTCGTGGGCGGGCGGCGAGAGGAACCACTCGCTCGGGATCTGCTCGTACTGCGACTGCGCGGCCTTGAAGCGCGCATACGGCACGTCCTCGTGCGAGGCGCGCACGCGCGCAAAGCGCTGGTAGATCTCGATCGCCTCCGCGTGCTTGTCCTGGCTGGCCAAGCAGTCCGCCTCGCGCAGCTCCGAGAGCGCCGCGTAGCGCGTGTACGGGTAATTCGAGCGAATCTCCTTGAACAGCGGCTCTGCCGTCAGGCAGTCCTTGTTGTCGAACGCCACGAGGGCCTTCTCGTACGCGAGCCGAGCATCATCGGCGTAGGTGGTGGTCTTCTTGGGCGCCGCGGCACAAGACACCACGAACATGGCAGCTAGGAGGACGAAGGCTCGCACGCGCGGGGGCGTAGCACACCGCTAGCAGCCCCCCCAGCCCCCGTCCCACGGCAACGGTCAGGGACTGAGCAGCGCTGCGATCGCGGCGAGGTCGGTCTCCTTGACGGCTCCCGTCCGGACGCACGCGATCTTGCCGTCGGCGTGCACGAAGACGTGCACAGGCAGCGTTGCCCCGCGGTCCAGGCCAATGCTCAGGAGCCAGGGTTCCAGCTGCTTGTCGTCGGTCAGCCGCAGCGAGCCCTTCACCTCGGGGTGTGTGCTCGCGAAGCCCGCGACGGCTTCCGCGGTCGTGTCGACCGACAGCAGCGTCAGCTTCACGGGGGAGGCCTGCTTGGCCAGCGTGGCCTCCATCTTGCGCAGGATGGGCAACTCTTCCACGCAGGGCGGGCACCATGTGGCCCACACGTTGATCCAGCGTGGACCCTTGGCGCTCGGCGTCGGCCCCTCCAGGGAGGCCGGGAACACGAACGGGGGTGCGGTGTCGCGCTTCAGCACCGCGTCGCACAGCTCGGCCGCGCTCGCGGGCGGCTCCTTGGCGGTCACCGCCTCGAAGCGCGACGGCGCGGGCGACGCGTCTCCACATCCCAGCAGTACGAACAGCAGCAGGCGTCTCATAGGCGGCACTCGATCCAAGCCAGGAACGCGCTGCGATTCAAGTCATCCGCACTACAGCGTTCGGCGGAACCGCTGCGCGGCCACTCGCAGAAGCTCGGGTCCAGCTGCGCATACTCTTCGCCCAGCCAGAGCAAGCCCACCTGGCTGTCCAGCGACGCGTCCTCGAACGCCGTGTGCAGGTGCGCCATCACCGCCTGCGCACGCTGCTCGCTCAGCTTGCGGTTGTACTCGGTCGCGCCGTCCTGCGACGCGCGCGCGACCACGAAGAAGTAGCTCGCCCCCGCGCGGTCCGCGAACACGCGATCGACCAGCGCCGACGAGGTCGCGTCCAGCTCGCTCGAGGCGCGCTCGAACTGCACGATCGCCCCGCGCTCCTTCATCGGCACGAACAGCGCGTTGAAGTCGTGGCCCTCCATGGTGGCCACGTTCTTCGCCTCCAAGGGCTGGCAACCGCGGCCTCCGCCGCCTCCGATCAAGCCGCAGCTCGTCAGCACGCGGCGCAGGATCTGCTTGAGCTCGGGCGTGCAGTATTGCTCGTTGGCTTCCTGCGCGACCGCCACCGCGGGTGCATGGGTGGGCGTGAGCTCGGCCGCGGTCAGCCGGTTTTCCGCCTGCTTTTCCCACGACAGCGCCATCACCATCGGCAGCAGCGCCAGGATGAGGCCCGCCACCAGCGTGATCGCGCGTCCCATCAGCGCACCCCCGACAGCCGCGTGATCATGTAGTCCAGGCCGAGATCCGTGTCGGCATCACAGAGCCGCGTTCCGTCGGCGTACAGCTGCGGCGTCAGCACCGGCAGCTTGTTGGCCACCGCCCAGCGCAGCGAGGCGTTCAGCTTCGCGCGCGCCTTGCTGGAGCCGAGGCAGCTGGCGAGGAACGGAAACTTCCTGCGCGCGAGCTGCCCCGCGGAGCCCGCCTGCGCGCGCTCCTCCGCCACGATCGTGTCTTGCTCCTCGAACGCCCACGCCAGCACTTCTTGCACGCGATCGCCCGCGCACAGCAGCGCCTCGCTGACCGCACAGGCACCCGGGTGCAGCGCACGATCCACCATCCAGTTGCAGCTGTTATCGAGTGGGAACAACAGCAGCTCGCGCCGGGCGCGCTTGGACAGCTCCAGGCGCGCGAAGCGCTTCTCGAACGCGCGGCACGAGGGACAGAGCGGGTCGAGCACCTCCAGCACCGTGGGCGAGCCCCTGCCGATCGTGATCAGCGCGTGCTGCGGGTCGGCCGGCTTGTCGAGCTTGCCGCAGCTGCCGACGAAGCGCGTGAAGTCCGGCGCCGACAGCGCGTACGCGGCCGCGGACGTGAGCACCACCAGGCAGCCTAGGCCGAACGCGAGCCCCAGCGCGCCGCGCGACAAGTTGGGCCGCGAGGCTTCGTGGGCCGTCCTCTGCGCGCGCAGGTAGCTCCCGAAGGCGCCGACCGCGGTCATGGTGCTCGCGACGTAGATGCCGACGCACAGCTTGCAGAACGCGTCGAGCTCGCGGATCGCGATCGTCGCCATGCCCAGCGAGGCGACCACCGGCAGCAGGCTCGCGATCGTGAAGAAGCCGGTCGCCCGCGTGTCGTGCACGCGCGGCGACTGCCAGATCAGGATCCCCCAGAACAGCAGGAACGCGAACACCGCCATCGCCGGCAGGGTGATCGGTACGCCGCCCCAGACGCTGTCGCGCAGCACGGACGAGTAGGGGCTCATCATGGTGGTGTGGCAGCCGCTCTCGCCCGCCTCCGTGCCGCCGAGGCCGGGCAGGAACGAGCAGTGCAGGCCGTGCACCTGGCGGTCGAGGTGCGCGATGAAGTCGTAGCTGGAGACCGCCGCGAAGGTGAACCCGAGCGCGGACCCGATCAGCGCGACGAGCAAGAACGCATGCGGCAAGGGGCCTCCTGAGCGCCTGGAGCATGCCTCGCACGGAAGCGCGGCACAAAGTTCGTGCGACCCGAGCGTGGGGCGGCTAGGCCTCGGCATGCTGTTTCGGAAGGTCTGCACTTCGTTGCTGCTGCTGGCCGCGGGCTGCGCCGGCAGCGTGCCGCGCGGCTCGGGCGGCACGCCGCAGAGCCTGGGCGGGCCGGCGTTGGTGGTGCTGATCAGCGTCGACCAGCTGCGCGCGGACTTGCCGTTGAAGCTGATGTCGCGCTTCGGCAACGATGGCTTCCGGCGCCTGTACGAGCAGGGTGTGGTCTACGACCAGGCCCTCTACGCGCACAGCGCCACCGAGACCGCGGTCGGCCACGCCACGCTCGGCACCGGCGCGTTGCCGCGCGATCACGGCATCGTCGGCAACGACTGGGTCGACAACGGCAAGAAGGTCTACGCCACGGGCGACGAGAGCGCGGCCCTGGTCGGCGCGAGCTCGCTCGGCATGTCTCCCACGCGGCTGCTCGCGGAGACGGTGGGCGACGTGCTGGTCCGGACGCGGCCGAACGCGCTCCTGCGCAGCGTCTCGGGCAAGGACCGCGCGGCGATCTTGATGAACGGCCGCAAGGGCGTGGCCTACTGGCTGGAGGACGGCACGAGCACGTTCGTGACCAGCCAGGCCTACCTGAGTCAGCTGCCCAGGTGGGTCGAGACCTTCGACGGACGTCAGCCCGCCGAGGCCTATCGCGACCAGCCTTGGACGCCGTACGCGAGCGCGAACGAGTACCACGCGCCGGAGGCGCACGTGTGGGAGGGCAAGCGCGCCTGTGGCGACGTGGGCTGCCGCTTCCCGCACTCGCTGTCGGCGTTCAGCGGCGAGGGCTACACCAAGGCGATCAAGAACACGCCGTACGGCGATGCGCTGACGCTGGCGTTCGTGCGCGAGCTGCTAGAGAACGAGCCGCTCGGCCGCGACGACGTGTCCGACGTGCTCAACCTCAGCTTCTCGTCCACCGACTACATCCAGCACACGTTCGGCCCCGAGAGCCGCGAGGCCGAGGACAACCTGCTCCGGCTCGACCGCGTGTTGGGCTCGCTGTTCGCGCTGCTCGACGATCGGGTAGGGCGCGGGCGCTACGTGCTCGTGCTGTCGGCCGATCACGGCGCGTGCGAGTCACCCGAGTACCTGAAGTCGCAGGGCGTGGACGCGGATCACCTCGACGCCGGGGCGCTGGTGACGACGGTGAACGAGGGCCTGCGCGCCCGCTTCAACGTGGGCGTCGATCTGGTGCAGGAGTTCGTGAACCCATCCCTGGTGCTGAACGAGGCGCGGATCGCGTCGTTGTCGCTCGATCAGGAGGCGGTGGAGCAGGCCGCGGTGGACCTGGCGGTGGAGCAGCCGGGCGTGCACGCCGCCTTCTCGCGCAGCGCCGTGCTGGCCGGGAAGGGCTCGCACCCGTTCCTGCCGCGAATCGCGAACAGCACGCACCGCGAGCGCTCCGGCCACGTGTACATCGTGCCCAAGGAGCACTGGCTACTCGCGAACCCACCCGCGCGCATGATCGCCATGCACGGCAGCCCCTGGCCCTACGACGCCCACGTGCCGGTCGTCGTCTGGGGCACCGGGGCCCCCGCCCAGCACGTCACGCGCCCGGTCGACCCACGCGACATCGCGCCGACGATCTCCACCCTCCTGCGCATCCCCACGCCCAACAAGTCCACAGGCAAGCCCCTCACCGAGGCCCTGCCCTAACCGCTGACGTTGACGTAACGATCAACGATCACGATGGGTTCGAAGGGCTGGTGGCGGTTAGGCTGCGCCGCGCCAGGGACAGGTCAGGTTGCTGCTGGTCACCGGGGCGTCGGGCGCCGGGATCATGGCGTTGTCGTTCTCGACCTTGGGCGGCGAGAGCACGTGCCCGGTCCAGAGCTTGAGCTCACGGCCGTCGCGCACCACGACCAGCTCGAGCAGCTCTTCCTGGAGCTTTCGGGCGGAGGCGTAGTCGGCCAGGCGGCGGACCCGGCGGCCATTTACGGCAACGAGCACGTCGCCTGCGCGAACACCGGCCCGGTGGGTGGTGCTGCCCTTGTCGACGCTGAAGATGGCGATGCCGCCGTAGATCTCTGCCATCCGCTCGAGATTAGAACGAAAACTCATGACCTTCCCGCGTGGTGCCCGGGCACGGCGATGGCCTGCCCGGGATTCGATGTCGATGAATTAATGCTAACCGCGAGGAATTGGCGCTGGGGCACAAATCAGCCGATTCGTGTCGCGCCACACCACGCAGAAAACTGAGCTATTTGCGAAAAGAGCTGCAAAGCTCCTTGCCGCAAGGCCCTGGTCTGCGCGAGCATACGCGTTGCGGTGCAGGTGGGGGTACTTGTCACGCAGCTCGGAAAAGGATGGGGGCCTGAATGGCGGAGCCCAGAACAAAGAGTGCGAGAAATCCGCTCGCACAGTTGAAGCGAGTTCTCGTTGTGGAAGACGACGAGACCTTGCGTCGCTCGCTCGCGCGAGTGGTTCGTCAGTGGGGAGCTCAGGTGAGCGAAGCAGGCTCGGTGGCCGAAGGCATCGAGCTGTTGGAGGAGAATCCCGACTTGCTGATCACTGACGTCGCTCTTCCCGACGGCGATGCATTCGGCTTGCTGGAGCTGGCGTCGCAGCGGCGCCCGGCGCCGGTGGCGATCGCGGTCAGCGGGCAGACGTCGACGGAAGACGCCTTCCGCTTGGCGCAAGTCGGCTGCCGGGCCTACCTCGAGAAGCCCTTCGATCTCGATCGGCTGGCAGAGCGTATAGAGCGGGCGCTCAGCGAAGCGCCCAAGCTCGATGCGTTGGTCGCGGCCAGCGTCGGCCGTACGCCGATGCGCGAGCTGCAGACCGAGGTGCGCAGGGTCATGGTCGAGCAAGCGCTCGCCAAGGCCGAGGGCAGCCGCAGCGGTGCGGCGCGCCTCCTGAGCGTCTCGCGGCAAGCGGTCCAGCAAATGGTCCGCGAGCGCGAGGAAGAGCTCGGCCTCCCGGTCGCGCCCGAACAAGACGAGTGATGGGCAGGGCGGGTCAAACCGCCCTGCTCAACGGTGCGTCCGCGCTTGCACGGCCTCGTGCATGATCGCCTCGATCCCGCGTGGCTTCCAGCCGAGCTCGCGGCGCGCGCGCGCGTCGTCGTGGCGCAGCGCGATCGGCACCGGAATCGGCAACCTCAGCCTGGGCGAGCGTCCCCCCGCGCGCTTCCAGGCGTCCGCGAGCTGCCACAGCGTCGCCGTGTTGCCCTGCAGGTTGTAGGCCTTGCCGGCGCTGGCGGGGTTCTCCAGCGCGAGCAGCACCGCCTGCGCCACGTCCTCTGCGTGCACCACGCCGATCGTGACGTGCGTCGGGAAGACCACGAGCGCCGGCTTCATGAAGCGCTCGATCCACGTGATCAGCAGCGGGTCGTGCGGCCCGGTGATGCCGCACGGACGAAAGATGGTGAGCTCCACCCCGGCCGCGCGCGCGCTCTGCTGCGCGAGCCGCTCGCCCTCGGCCTTGGACACGCCGTACGCGCGCAAGAACCACGCAGGCCCGTGCTCGAGCAGCCCGCGCGTCTCGTCGTGCTTGCCGTGCGCACGCCCGTAGACCTCGGTGGTGGAGATCGCGATCGCGCGCTTCACGCCAGCGGCGGCGATCGCGCGGAACACGTTGCGCGTGCCGTCGATGTTGGTGCTGCGCGCCAGCGCGGGATCGAAGAACGCGATCACGGCTGCGTTCGCGATCACGGCATCCACACCCGCGAACGCGCGCGTCAACGCGTCACGATCCGCGAGGTCCGCGATGCGCAGCTCCACGTCCTCGGGCAACAGCGCGCGCGCCTTCTCCGCGTTGCGCACCACGGCGACCACGCGCGCGCCACACTCGCGCAGTGCACGCACGAGATAAGCTCCCAAAAAGCCCGTTGCGCCGGTGACTGCGATGGTCGATTGGGCGAGCTGCACCGCGGGCTGTGTAGCTCACTTTCGAGATGCGTCCCGCGCGATTCCGAGTTAGCGCTGAGGCATGAAAGCGCACTTGGTCCATGCCTGGGGTGAGCCGTCGGACATGAAGCTCACCGAGCTGCCCGATCTGAAGGCCGCCGCGGGTCAGATCGTGATCGACGTCAAGGCCGTGGGCCTGAACTTCTTCGACATCCTGATGGTGCAGGGAAAGTACCAGGTGAAGCCGCCGTTCCCGTTCGCGCCGGGCGGCGAGATCGCCGGCGTGGTGCGCGAGGTGGGCGCCGGCGTCAGCAAGGTGAAGCCGGGCGAGCGTGTGCTCGCCACCGTGCCGTACGGCGCCTACGCGACGCAGGTGTCCGCGTTCGAGCCGCAGGTGTTCAAGATCCCGGACGCGATGCCGTTCGAGCACGCGGCGGCGTTCACGGTCGTCTATCACACGTCGTACTTCGCGCTGGTCTACCGCGCGCCGGTCAGCGAGGGACAGACGGTGCTGGTGCACGGCGCCGCCGGAGGCGTGGGCTTGTCCGCCGTGCAGATCGCCAAGGCGCTCGGCGCCAAGGTGCTCGCCACCGCGGGCAGCCCCGAGAAGCGTGAGTTCGTGAAGGCGCAGGGCGCCGACCAGGTGTTCGACTCGCGCGATGCGAGCTGGGTCGACGGCGTACTCAAGGCGACTGGCGGTCGTGGCGCCGATCACATCTACGACCCGGTCGGCGGCGAGGTGTTCGACCTCTCCCTCAAGGCGATCGCCTTCAGTGGCAACCTGCACGTGATCGGCTTTGCCTCGGGCACCATCCCCAACGTCGCGATGAACCGCGTCCTGCTCAAGAACATCTCGCTGGTCGGGCTGCACTGGGGCGCCTATCAACTGAAGGATCCCGGGAAGGTACCGGAGGCGATGGCGGCCCTGTTCGCGATGTACGAGCGGGGCCAGCTGCCGGTCCAGGTCGGCAAGACGTTCCCACTCGAGAACGCGATCGAGGCCTTGGCCGAGGTGTCCGGCAGGCGCGTACAGGGCAAAGTGGTGCTCACCGCTTAAGCCGTGCCGGAATTTTACGTCCCGGGGCTGCTCTGTGTCCTGGTGTGCGCATCGGTCGGTTGACGCTTGTACGGTGGTCGAGCGTCTGTAAAGCTCTCCAGGCGTTGGCGTCTGCGGAGGTTCGAGCTGGCTTCTGCCGAGCGCGAGCCGCAGCGACCCCTTATTTTGCTCGCGCGCAGAGAGACCGCGCGCGTCGGCCGGAGGGCGTACTCTTGGACTATCGCGATGCACAGCAGGCGGACCGCCTTGAGCTCGCCGAGCAGCTTGGACCTTACACGCTGATCGCTGAGATCTCTTCCGGCGAGTTCACGACCGTTCACCTCGCGCACAAGCGCGGGGCACATGGCTTCGATCGCCTGGTCGCGATCAAGCGGCTCAAGCCGGCCTATGCGCGCCAGCCCGAGTGGTCACAGCTCCTGCTCGACGAAGCGCGCCTCGGCGCCAGCGTCGATCACCCGAACACCGTGGATATCCTCGACGTCGGCACCGACGCGGGCGTGTACGTGGTGATGGACTACGTCGAGGGCGCGGACCTGGAGCAGCTGCTCGCGCGCGCCGGTCGCGAGCGCCACCCGCGCTTCGTGCTGCCTTCGCTGATCGACGCGCTCACCGGCCTGCACGCGATCCACACCCAGAAGGACGAGCTCGGCGAGCCGCTGGCGATGGTGCACCAGGC
>DASUME010000917.1:0-4888 GCA_036277895.1 Polyangiales bacterium | reverse complement strand
ATTCGCGCAGACGATCTGCCCAAGTTGTTCGAGCGCTTTCAGCAGCTCGACAGCAGCGCGAGCCGGCAGCACGGGGGCACCGGCCTGGGGCTCGCGCTCGCCAAGCGCCTGGTCGAGAGCCAGGGCGGCACGATCGGCGTCGAGAGCGAGCTGGGTGTGGGCAGCACGTTCTACTTCATGCTGCCCCGCAATCAGCCGCTCAGCGTTCCGCCCTGAGCAAGCCAAAGCGGGCGAGCACGGCCAGCGGCAGGCACAACAACAGCAAGCCGAGGTAGTCGCCGAGGTTGCTCTCCACGAGCAACATGGTGACCAGCCCGAGCACGGCGCTGGTCCAGAGCGCGAGGGGCAACCCGTACGTCTTCATGGAGTGGCCTCCGAGAGCGCATCTTCGATCACGCCCGCGCGCTGCTTGCGCTGGCTGACCGTGATCCAGACGCCGCTGAGGGCCATACCCAGGCTGAGCAGCGCGAACAACGACCACACGATCTTGAGCGGGTAGCCGCCGTAGTCGCCGAAGTGCAGCGGCTCGGAGATCATCAGCGCCTGCAGGTAGAGCGGGAAGGCGTGGTGCTCGACCTGCGTGGGTGAACGCGCGTCGACCAGGGCGAGCGTCAGCATGCGCTTGGAGAGGCCTTGCTTGCCGTGCATGATGATCGCGTAGTGGCTGGCGCTCGCGTACTCCGAGCCGGGCAGCGCCACGAACTGAAGCGCTTGATCGCTGGTCGCCTCCGCGCGCTCGACGGCGGCGTCGACGGTGCTGAAGTCCGTGACCAGCTCGCCGGTTCCGTGCCTGGACGCCAGCGCCTGCAGCTCGGTCGCCGCGTAGTACTGCAGCATCATGCTGCCGACCGAGAGCAGCACGCCGGTGCTGACCACGACCAGGTTCCAGCCGAAGGTGGTGATGCCGAGCAGCTTGTGAAGATCTCCCATCAGCGTGCGCAGCGCGCGGTCCTTGCGCAGCAAGCCAAAGCGGAAGCGCACCATCATCGGGCCGTAGAGGATCACGCCCGAGATCAGCGAGAACAGGAACGCGAGCCCGATCACGCCGACCAGCAGCGCGCCGGGCGGCCCCATCATCAGCTGCGCGTGCAGCGCGAGCACGATGCCACTGAAGGTCTCCTCGAAGTTGAGATCCTTGACCACCTCGGCCTTGGTCAGGTCGATCGCGGTGGCCTTGCTGTCCGCGAACAGCGTGGAGCCCGCGGGCGCGATGCCCACGTAGCCGAGGTGCGGGTGCTCGGGATCGCGCGAGGCCCAGAGCGCCGTCGACCCGGGTGTGCCCGCGCGCGCGATCTCGATCGCCTGCGCGAGCGTGACCTTGTTCTCCCCGCCGCTGGCCGCGGGCAGCACGCCGAGCATGTCGTCGATCTCCTCGTGGAAGATCAACAACACGCCCGTGACCGCGAACAGCGCGACATTCAAGCTCACGATCAACCCGCACCAGCGGTGCCACGCGAGCAGTTTGCGAGTGGTCGTGGCTTTCATGGGCTCTCCTCAGCGGATACGCGTGATCTCCGCGATGTCACCGGGCAGCGAGAGCAGTGGCGTAGCCGAGCCGTCGAGCCGGATGTCGTAGATCGTGGACTGGGAGGCCTCGACGTCGAAGATCTGGACCTTGCCCGTGGAGCGCGGCACCAGCAGCCTGTCGTCGACGCGATACGACTCGAAGCCCACGCCGGTGGGTGGCACGTTCTTCACCTCGAGCGCAGTGTTCTTCACGGTGTCGATCAGCCAGCCGCTGTGCACGGGGGCGTAGATCAGCTCGAACACGCTCGCGTACTTGTTGATCTCGGAGGCGTCGACCGCGGTGGTGTAGGCGACGCCGTTGCCGGCGTAGTAGAGGCCCCAGGGCTCGCGACCGCCGAGCGCCTGGATCGGCTTCAGGCGGAACGTGGGGTCGAGCTCGTCGCTGCCCTTCTTGATGCGCAGGATGCAGGCATCCTTGGGGTTCGGGAAGCCACCGAACTTGGTGAACAGGCCGAAGCTGTCCGCGAACAGGTAGAGGTCCTCGTTCTCGTCGAAGTAGCCGCCGAAGCCGGCCGTGGTCGGACAATCCGAGTCGACCAGCACCTTGCTGACAGTGTTGGTCTTGGTGTCGAACACGCCGAGCGTGAAGTCGTTGATGAAGTCCTTGCGGTCGTTCGTGTACGCCCAGTACAGGAACAGCTTGCCGTCGCTGCGCGAGAACGAGCCGCGGAACTCCTGGCCCCAGCCCTGCTTCGCGAGCGCGCTCAGGTCGTGGGTGGTGGTCAAGGTCATGGTGGTGGGGTTCCACTCGTAGATCTTGAGTTGCTCGGGACTGATGATGAAGGCGCGCGTCGAGTCGCCGGCGACCTCGAAGTAGGCCGAGATGTAGGTGATGCCCTTGCCGAGCAAGCTCAGCGTGGGGCCCTTCACGAAGGCGCTGTTCTCGAACGTGTAGCGCGTGATGGTCTGCTTCTCGGTCTCGGCGACGTAATAGAAGCCGTCGCGGTACGACACGCTTCCACCACCCGGGAACTGCAGCGCCTTGCTCGGATCGAACGACGGCTGGTCGAGCGTCTTGCCGGTCATCAGCAGCAGGTTGGTCTCGTCCGCAGTGTTGGCCGAGGTCGCGATCAGGTACAGCGACTCGGCCGCGGGCGGCGGCGTTGCGGCGTCGATCGTGGCCGCATCCGGCGTCTGCGTGGAGCCGGTGGGAACGCTCGCGTCGAGCGCGCCGTTGCCCACCGGAGCTTCTTCGTCGTCGCCACAGGCGGCGAGCAGCAGCATGGAGCCCATCAGTAGCGTGCGTAGCGATGTCATCGGCAATACCTCGGTCAGATCTCGATCACGGTCTTGAGAAACGCGGCGCGTCCGGGGCGCTGTGCGCCCCAGAAGTCGAACGACTTGGCGTCGGTGATGTTCTGCAGCTCCAGCGTGGTGCTGATCGACCTGCGATCGCGCGCGCGCACCTGGTAGGTCAGTGCCAGGAAGTGCAGGATCTGGCGCTCGATCAGCGAGCGATTGATGCCCGCGTTCTCGAACGTGCGATCGAACTCGCCCACGCAGCGGGTGGTCCAGCCGAGCCACGCCAGGTCGCGGGGCACGAACAGCTCGCTGAGCTCGAAGCGGCCGAGCAACGTGCCGAACAGGTAGGGCCGGTTCGGCATGCGGTAGCCGCGCGCGTCCGCGAAGGCGCCGTCCTCGCTCTCGTTGCGTAGATCCTGGTAGGTCAGGTTGCCATCGAGCGTGAACAGTTTGCGCGGTGACACCCAGCGCCCGCGGAACTGACCGCCGCGTACCTTCACCGCGGCCACGTTGCGGTACACGCGCAGCACACCCGCTGTCTGCGCGAAGATGAGATCGTCCGCGTGGCGCTGGAAGCCGATCAGCTCGAGCAGGTAGTTGCCGGTCTTGCCCGCGTTGCCTTCGAACGCGAGCTCGTAGTTGAGGTTGTGGCTGCGCTCGGGCGCGAGGTCGACGTTGCCCTGCACCTCGGCGCCGTTGCCGAGCAGCTCGTCGGCGGTGGGCAAGCGCGTCGTCCATTCGTACGAGGCCTTGGCGAGCAGCCAGGGGAACGCGCGGTAGCGCAGCGTAGTGCCGGCGCCAGGCTTGTGCGTGTTGCGCTCCTCGCTGCGCAGCCCCGCCGGCTCCGACACCTGCGCGCGCACGAGCTGTGTGTACTGCTTGACGAAGGCCTCGCCCTCGAAGCTGCGCAGGTCGAGCCGATACGAGGCGCCGCTGACCAGGTTGTACAGGTTGCGCGTGACGTCGAGCTCATCGCGCGTGTTCGGGAAGTTGGGCGAGCGATCCTCGCCCGTGCGGTGGTCGATGTTGGGCGCGAACGAGACAAGCAGCGCGTGGTGGCCGAGGAACGGCACTTCCAGGTTCGCGCGCAGCAGCGTGCTGTGCGCATAGTTGTACGGCTCGCGCGCCGTCATCGACGCGATCTCACCGGGCAAACGCCGCGTGTTCACGCACTGGCCGAACCAGTCGTAGACGCAGCGCGACACGTCTTTGATGTGGTACTGGCTGTAGGCGTAGTTCGCGATCAGCTCGAGCTTGATGTCGTGCGCGAACGTGTTCTTGTAGCTGATCGTGGTGCCGCTGCCGAGCGCGCCGCGCGTGGCCTTGCCGTAGGCCTGGACCATGGACAGCTCGCTCTGGAGGTCCTGGTCCATGTCGACGAAGAACACGCGCGCGCTCAGGCGCTCGGCCCACTTGCGATCGACGAGGCCGACCTCGGCGGTGGCGCCGCCCGCGGTGTAGCTATCGTGAAAGCGGCGCACGCGCGCGCGCCCGTCGCCACCCGTCGCCGTGGCGAAGGGTGCGTCGACGGCGTAGTCGTTGC
Source organism: Polyangiales bacterium (assembly GCA_036277895.1). Lineage (GTDB taxonomy): Bacteria > Myxococcota_A > Polyangia > Polyangiales > DASUME01 > DASUME01. Next base: position 576 of record DASUME010000917.1, on the reverse strand, counting down.
GGCTGCGGTCGAAGAAGCCGGTCGCGATCGCGTAACGTCCGCGCTCTTCATCGACGTGGCTCAGCTGCGCGCTCACGCGATGGGTGTCGAACGAGCCGCCCTGGTACGAGACCGTGCCGTGCGTACCGGGAGGTGGCCGCCGGCTCACCAGGTTCAGCGCGCCGCCGAGCGCGTCGGCCCCGAAGCGGATCGGCACCACACCGCGGTAGATCTCGACGCGCTCGACCAGGTTGACCGGCACGTTCTCGATGCCGAACGGATAACCCGCGAACGAGAGCGGCACGCCGTCGAGGAAAAAGCGCACCTGCTCATTCTCGAAGCCCGCGAGCGAGAAGCGCGCCTGCGAGCCGAGCCCACCGATGCGCTGAACCGACACGCCTTCCGAGCGCGCGAGCACCTCGCCCAGGTCGGCGGCGCCGCGACGTGCGCGCTCCAGGTCGACCACGGTGACCGCCTGCGAGGACGCGCGCAGGGCATCGGCCCGCGAGCGCGCACGCACGCTGACCTCGACCACCCCAGGCGGGCTAGAGTCGATGAGATTCATTCCGTTCGAAGCTGGGGGGAGGGCCTGCCCGG
>DASUME010000916.1:0-2858 GCA_036277895.1 Polyangiales bacterium | reverse complement strand
GATCCAATCGCCGTTGTCGACGTACACCGCGCGCATCGCCGACAACGCCGGCAAGTACGACGGATCGAGATCGATCGCGCGCTGGTAGTGATCGACCGCCGCCTGGCGATCGCCGAGCTTCAGCTCGAGGATGCTGCCGGTGCGGAAGTGCAGATCGACGCGCTCGGAGGGCTCGCGCACCAGTCGCGCCAGCTTCTCCAGCACCTCGATCGCACGGTCGTGCTGATCGGTGCGCTCGTACAGGCGCGACAGCGCGTGCAGCGCCTCGATGTCGTCCTCGTCGAGCTGCAGCACGTTCTGGTAGGTGTCGATCGCGCGGTCGTAGTCCTTGAGCTCGTTCGCGTAGACATCGCCGAGCGCGCGGTAGATCTCCAGCTTCTCCGCGCGCGTGGGCGTGGCCGCCACGTGCCGCTCGTAGGTGCTGATCACCGCATCCCAGCGCGACAGGCCGCGGTAGATACGCGCCAGCGCTGCCAGCGCCTCCAGATGGTTGGGGTCGATGTCGAGGATCTGCTCGAGCCGCTCCGCCGCCTTCTCGGGCTTCACGAACTCGACCTCGAACACGTTCGCCAGCTTGCCGAGGATGGTGATGCGCTCCTTCTCGGTGCTCACCGCCTCGAGCTGACGCTCCAGGATGCTCGGCAGCTGCTGCCAGCGCTCGGTCTGCTGGTACAGCGGCTCGATGCCGCGCAGCGCGATCAGGTTCTGCGGCTCCACCGCCAGCACCTCTTCGTACTGCTGGATCGCCTTCTCGGAGTCGTTGAACTGATCGCGGTAGACGGTCGCGAGCTCGAGCTTCGCGGCGAGCACGATCGCGAGATCCTCCTCGCTCAGCGTGTGCAGGCCTTCGCCGCCGCGGAAGGCCGCCTTGCGGCGCAGCACCTCGACCAGCTTCTCCCACTCGCCGCGCTCGCGGTAGATGCGCTCCATCGCGACCAGCGACGGCAGGTGATCGCCGTGCAGCTCCAGCGCCTGGCTGTAGTACTGCGTCGCCTGCTCGGGCCGACCGAGCTGCTTCTCGCACAGCTCGCCGAGCTGCACGTAGACGTCCATCTTGTCTTCGTCGCGCGTCGCCACCTCGAGCATGCGCGCGAGCACTTGATAGACGGTGTCCCACTGGCCGGTCTGCCGGTACAGGTCCGCCATCTGGCTCATCGCCGCGTGGTGCTGCGGATCGAGCTGGAGCACCTGCTGGTAGTACGGGATCGCGTAGTCCGGCCGCTCCAGGAACTTGCCGTACCACTTGGCGCAGCGCAGGCAGATCGCGATCCGCGTGTCTTGATCGAGGTCGGTCGCGAGCGCTTCGTTCGCGGTGGTCAGCAGCTGCCCCCAGCCCTGCAGCAGCTGCGCGAGCCGCTCGACCTGATCGCCGACCTTCTGGTGCTGGTAGTTCTCGGTCCAGGCCACGATCAGGGCATCGAAGGCCTGCTGCGGCTCCTCGAGCTTCTCTTCGTAGACCTTCGCCACCTTCTGCAGGAGCGCGATGCGCTTGGCGGAGTCCTCGGTCGCCTCCACGCGCGCGAGGTAGAGCTCGACCAACCCGTCCCAGTTCTCCAGCTCGGTGAAGATCGACTCCAGGTCGTCGAACGCCGGGCCGTGCAGCGGCTCGATCTCGAGCACACGCTGCAGCGCACTGACGCCGCGCCCGCGGTCGAGCACGTCGTCGCGCCACGACTGCGCGATCGAGAGCAGCACGTCACGCCGTGCGTCGCCCTCCTCCGCGTGTCCGATCACGCGCCGCTCGCGCACCGCGATGCGCGCCTCCCAGTCGCTCTGCTCGGTGTGGATGCGCTCCAGCGCGTCCATGGCTGCGAAGTTCTTCTCGTTGAGATCGATCGCCTTGTTGTAGGCGTCGGTCGCGTCGGCCGGGCTCTTGAGTACGGCGTCGTACAGGCCGCCGAGCTCGATGTACACCCCCTCGAGCACGTGCGGCTCCAGCTGCGCGGCGCCGACGTCGATCGTGCGGTGCAAGGTGTCGACGAGGTCCTGCGTCGCGTCGGCGCGGCGGTGGATCTCGGCGATCGCGAACAGCGCCGGCGTGTACGCCGGGTCGATGTCGAGCACGCGCTCGTAGCTCTCGAGCGCACTCTTCGCGCGCTCCAGCCGCTCGTACCAGGTGCGGCCGAGATCCATCAGGCTGCGGATGCGGTCTTCGTCCGTCTCCGCGACTGCGGCTTCGCGCTCCAGGATGTCGACGAGGTCGCGGTAGTTGCCCTGGCTCGTGTAGAGCAGGGCCAGCGCGCGCAGCGCCTCGGGATCCTCCCCGCGCAGATCGAGCACCTGCTTCCACAGCTCCACCGCGCGCTTGCCGTCGCCGAGCGCCTCGGACGAGATGCGCGCCATCTTGGCGTAGATCTCGGCCTGGTTGGCGTCGCCCACCACCACCTTGAGCGCTCGCTCGTAGGTGGCGAACAGGTTCGTCCAGTCGCCCTTGCTGGTGTACGCGCGCTCGAGCGCGAGCACGCTGCCCTCGTGCTCCGGGTCGAGGTCCTTGATCAGGCCGTTGTAGACCGCGATCGCTTCGTCGAGCCGCCCGAGCTCCAGCTCGAGCGTCTGCCCCAGCCGGAAGCTGAGCTCGGTCTTGTCGTAGTCGGAGCGCGCGGCCTTGACGCGCATCTTGAGCACCTCGGCCAGCGCTTCGTGCGCGCTGTGCTCGGTGTAGATGCGGTCGAGTGCCTCCAGCGTCTCTTCGTCGGCCGTGTCGATGCCGAGCACGAAGCGATGCGTCTCTTCCGCACGCTCGATGTCTTGCAGCTCCAGCTCGTAGATGCGCGCGAGCTTGCGCCCGAGCGACACCTTCACCTCGCTGCCGGCGCCGTTGGACACCACGTCCGCGTAGGTGTTGGCGAGCACCGCCC
>DASUME010000915.1:0-2405 GCA_036277895.1 Polyangiales bacterium | reverse complement strand
GGAAGGCGTCGATCAGCTCGCCACGCTCGAGGGCAGGGCGGAGCTTCCGGGCGACGCCGCCCCAGATATAGAGGCCGCCGCGCGGGATGCTGCGCAGCGCGGTGTTGCCGAGCTCGGAGCCGAGCACGTCGACGAACAGCGCCACCGCGGCGGCGCAGGCGTCGTCCTGGTCCTTCACGCCCAGCTTGCCGATCACGGCGCTCGGGTCCTCGGCGCGCTCGATCTCGAGCTGCGCGGAGGGCGGGGCCAGGCCCTCGTGGATGATGAAGTCGTAGAGCAGGTGCAGGCCGGGGCCCGACAGCAGGTGCTCGACGGCGACCGTCTCGTGGCGCTGCGCGACGTACTGGAGCAGGCGCCGCTCGATGGTGTTGCGCGCGCCCCAGCTGGCGTGGCCGCTCTCGGTGGCGAACGCGCGGGAGGGCACGTTGCCGTGCGCCGAGGGGATCAGGAACGCGCGGCCGAGCCCGGTGCCGACCGCGAGCAGCTCGACGCAGGCGCGCGCGTCGACCGGGACCGACTGCAGCCAGACCAGCTTGGCCGGGTCGACGAAGGGCACGCCGATGACCGCGATCTCCAGGTCGTTGAGCAGGCCGCAGTACGAGGTGGCGCAGATGTGGGAGAGCTCGCGGACATCGACCACCCAGGGCAGGTTGGTGGTCTTGCAGATGCCGTGGATCACGGGGCCGGCCACGCCGAACGCGGCGCAGGTCACGCTCTCGCCGCGCAGGAACTCGCCCAGGATCGGCACCAGGCCCGAGAACGCCTTGCTGTCGAACTGCTGCTCGCGCGCGACCTGCAGGTCCGCCGCGCTGCTGCCCTCGAACAGGCAGAGCGCGGTCTTGGTTCCTCCAACATCGGCGGCGAGTACGCGCATCATCGCAAGAATAGTTGGTACGACGGGTTGTGGGTCTCTTCCACGTACGGATAGCCGAGCTCGTGCAGGAAGCGCTCGAACTCGGGCAGCTGGCTCTCCGGTACCTGTAGGCCCGCGAGCACGCGACCGAAAGCCGCTCCGTGGTTGCGGTAGTGGAACAGGCTGATGTTCCAGCGTCCACCGACCTTGGTCAAAAACTGGATCAACGCGCCCGGGCGCTCGGGGAACTCGAAGCGGTAGAGCCGCTCGCGGTCCGCGCTGCAGCGCCCGCCGACCATGAAGCGCACGTGCAGCTTGGCCATCTCGTTGCCGGTCAGGTCCGTGACCGGCAGGGACGCCGCCTGCAGCCGGTCGAGGATCTCGGCGCGCTGCTTGCTGCCGTGGCTGAGGCCGACACCGACGAAGATGTGGGCGAGGTCGGCCCGGCCGTAGCGGTAGTTGAACTCGGTGATCGGCAGGCCGCCGAGGATCGCGCAGAAGCTCTGGAACGAGCCGGGCTTCTCGGGGATCGTGACCGCGAACAGGCCCTCGCGCTGCTCACCCAGCTCGGCGCGCTCGGCGACGTGGCGCAGGCGATCGAAGTTCATGTTCGCGCCGCTGCTGACGGTGATCAGCGTCTTGCCCTGCAGCTTCTCGCGCGCGGCGTAGGCCTTGAGGCCCGCCAGGCCGAGTGCGCCGGCGGGTTCGGCGATCGAGCGCGTGTCGTCGAAGATGTCCTTGATGGCGGCGCAGATCGCGTCCGTGTCCACCACGATCACGTCGTCGACGTACTCGCGCGCGAGCCGGAACGGCTCCTCGCCGATCAGCTTCACCGACACGCCGTCTGCGAACAGGCCAACCTGCGGCAGGCGCACGCGCTCGCCCGCGTCGAGCGCGGCGCGCAGGCAGGCGGACTCGTCGGCCTCGACGCCGATCACCTTGATCTCGGGGAACAGGTGCTTGATGTACACGGCCATGCCGGCCAGCAGGCCGCCGCCGCCCACCGGCACGAACACGGCGTCGATCGGGCCGCGGTGCTGGCGCAGGATCTCCATCGCGACCGTGCCCTGGCCGGCGATCACGTCCGGGTCGTCGAATGGGTGCACGAAGGTGAGGCCCTGCTCGGCCTGCAGCTTGAGCGCGTGGGCGTAGGCATCGTCGTAGCCGTCGCCGATCAACACCACCTCGCCGCCGCGGTCGCGCACGGCGTTGACCTTGATCGGGGGCGTGGTGGTGGGCATGCAGATCACGGCGCGGATGCCGAGCCGCTGCGCCGCGAGCGCCACACCCTGGGCGTGGTTGCCGGCCGACGCGGTGATCACGCCGCGCTGCTGCTCATCCTTCGAGAGGTTGGCGATCTTGTTGTAGGCGCCGCGCAGCTTGAACGAGAAGACGGGCTGCAGGTCTTCGCGCTTAATCAGAATCTCGTTCCCGAGTCGGCTGGATAGCCGAGGCGCGCGCTCGAGTGGCGTCTCATTCGCCACGTCGTACACGCGCGCCCTCAGGATGCGCTCGAGATAACCCGCACTGCTCATCAGCTGAACGTACATGC
>DASUME010000914.1:0-11211 GCA_036277895.1 Polyangiales bacterium | reverse complement strand
CCGGTGCTCGACTTCCTCAACCAGGCCGCGGTCGACCCGCAGGTGCTCGCGGTGAAGATGACGCTCTACCGCGGCGGCTCCAACGCGGACGCTGCACGCGCGCTGATCCGCGCGGCCGAGAACGGCAAGCAAGTCGCCGTGCTGATCGAGCTCAAGGCGCGCTTCGACGAGGAGAACAACATCACCTGGGCGCGCGCGATGGAGCGGGCGGGGGTGCACGTGTTCTACGGCAACGCCGTCACCAAGACGCACTGCAAGGTGGCGCTGGTGGTGCGCCGCGAGGCGGACTCCATCCGCCGCTACGTCCACCTCTCGACCGGCAACTACAACGCGTCCACCGCGCGCCTCTACACGGACCTCGGCTTCTTCACCACCGACGCCGAGATCGGCGAAGACGTGCTGGAGCTGTTCAACGCGCTGTCGGGCTTCTCGAAGCAGACCAAGTTCCGCAAGCTCGCCGTCGCACCGAGCAGCCTGGCCGATACGATCGTGGCGTTGATCGATCACGAGACGGCGGAGGCGACGGCGGGCAGGCCCGCGCGCATCTTCGCCAAGATGAACTCGTTGGTCGACACGCGCGCGATCCAGGCGCTCTACCGCGCGTCGCAGGCCGGCGTGAAGGTCGAGCTCGTGATCCGCGGCATCTGCTGCCTGCGCCCCGGCGTGCCCGGCATCTCGGACAACATCCGCGTGCGCTCGATCGTCGGCCGTTTCCTGGAGCACCCCCGCGCGTTCGTGTTCGGCACACCCGGGCGCGAGAAGTTCTACCTGTCGTCGGCCGACTGGATGCCGCGCAACTTCTACGAGCGCGTCGAGATCCTGTTCCCGATCGAGTCCGAGCGGCTGCGCGAGCTGATCCGTCGCGAGGTGGTCGAGGTCGCGCTGCGCGCGGACGTGCGCGCGTACGAGCTGCACGACGACGGTTGCTACACGAGGGTGCCCACCAACGGCGGCCCGTCGTACTGCGCGCAGACGCTGACGCTCGAGGGCGCGGCCAGCGATCCGACCCGACGCCCGCTCAACCACACGCGCCCGCCGAGCGTGATCCCGGTCCGCCAGCCCACGTCCAACTAGAAGGCGAACGCGCGCGGCTCGAGCTCGCGCGGGAAGCCGTGCTTCGTGATGTACGCGACCAGCGCGTCCAGATCGACGGGGCCGACCTCGCTCTTGCTGGCCTCGCGGAACATCGTGAAGCCGCTGCCGCCCTCGGCGAGGAAGTTGTTCACCGCCACGCGGTAGCGTGCCTCGGGGTCGAGCCGCTGGGAACCGACCTCGACCTCGACGATGCGCGCGCCCGGCGCGGCCGCGGGGTTCCACGTGTAGCGCATGCCCGAGACGGTCAAGCGATGCGTGCGCGATGGATCGAGCCACTGCTGCTCGAGCGCGCGTACGATCTGCGCGCCCGTGAGCTCCAGCGCCATCACCACGTTGCGGAACGGCTGCAGCGCGAACAGCTCGCCCCAGTGCACATCGCCCGCGGGCAGGTCGGTGCGCACGCCGCCCTGGTTCATCAGGCCGAGCTGCGCGCCGACGGCTGCGCGTTGTGCATCGGCGATCAGGTTGCCGAGGATCGAGTTGCCCGCGGGATCGAGGTCCGACTCCAGCGCGAGCAGGCTGTGGCCGACGACGCGCGCGGTCATCGGCGCGACCGCCGCCTTCGCCCGCTCCACCAGCGCATCGACGTCCGCGCGCGTCGGCACGCCGGCATCTGCGTACGTGAGCAGGACACGCGCCGTCTTCTCGGTCACGTCCTCTCGAACCGTCAGGTCGATCACGCTCAGCGCCTGGCCCGAGGCGAGCGACTGCGTGACCAGGATCTCGTGCCCGCTCGCGTTGCGCATCAGCGCGTTGGTGAACGCGTGCGCGTGGCCGGAGATCACCACGTCGACCTCGTCGTCGAGCGTATGGAGGATCGGCGGAATGCCTTCCGTCGGGCCCGCGGCGTCGGCACGCGTGGGCCCCTCGTACGGCGCCTGCGGGCCGCCTTGATGGATCGTCACCACGATCACGCGTACGCCACGCTTCTTCAGCGCGCGCACCTGCGTGTTGATCGCCTGCGCCTCGTCGAGGAAGCGCACGCGCTTCACGCCGGCGGCGACCACCATCGTCGGCGCCTCGCGCAGCGTCGCCCCGATCACGCCGACGCGCACGTGGCCCACCTGCTTGATCACGTACGGCGGCAAGATCGTCTTGCCCGCGCGATCGACGACGTTCGCAGACACGTACGAGACGCGCGCACCGGGCCACGGCTTGGCGCCGCGGAGCAAGCGCAGCAGCTCGTCGACGCCCTCGTCGAACTCGTGGTTGCCGGGCGTGCCGACCACGTTGCACTTTGGGTGGTACGGGGTGGCGCGCGTGCACTCGGCGCTGCCGAGCATGCCGAGGAAGTCGATCGACGGCTCGTCCTGCAGCAACGCGGACTCGGGCGGCGAGGCGCCGACCCAGTCGCCCGCGTGCACGATCAGCGTGGGGGCCCGCGAAGCTTCACGCTGGACGTAGGCGGCGAGCGCGCTGGCTCCGCCGACGGGTCGTCCATCGATCCGCCTGCCTGCCACCAGCTGCCCGTGGAAGTCGTTCAGGCCGATCAGCTGGATGTGTTCTTGAGCCTGCGCGCTGGATGCGAGCGAGAGCGCGATGATCAAGCCGCGGATCATCGCGCTGTTCTATCAGAACGCGAGACCTGCGCGGAACGAGATCTCGTGCAGGGCGTTGGCGCCCGCCGCACCGGTGCGCACGCCGGGAGCGACCGCCTGGTTGTCGCCCTGGCCGCCCTTGTCGTTGAAGGGCGTACCCCGGAAGCCGTACCAGTTGTACTGCGCCGTCAGGCGGATGTGCTTGGTGGCCCAGTAGTTCACCGCGAACTGGAACAGGTTCACGTCGATGTTCTGGGTCACGCTATCGAGCCCGCCGACCGGACCGAAGCGGCGGTTGGAGTCGTAGTTCATGCGCACGACCTCGCCACGCGCCACGAGCTGCAGGCCGTACGGCGCCTCGGCACCGGTCGTGCCGTCGGGCAGCTTCGTCATGCCGTAGTAGCCGGCGGGGTGGCCGTTGACGCGCGGCGTGCCGAGCACCCACACGGACAGCTGCGCATACGCGCCGAAGCCCCAGAACAAGCCGCCGCGCAGCGACTTGCTGCGGTCCGAGCTCGCGACCTCGCGGCGCTCTTCGTTGATGTAGATGACCTCACCCTTGAGGTCCCAGCGCTCGAACGGCAGGTAGAGCTCGCCACCGGCCGCGGTCTGACGACGCGCGGGCACCACGCGCGTGTCGACGCCGTTGTTGGTGTAGCTGCTACTGAAGTAGGTGTAGCCGCCGTGCGTGTTGAGGTTCGGCGCGTCGTAGCGAACGAAGTGCGTGTCGCGGCGGCCGTCGCGCATGCTGCCACCGAAGTGCGCGCGCTTGAGGGCAGCGTTGCTGCTGTTGAAGAACGGGCGCACGATCGCGCGCACGGTACCGTCGAAGCGATCATCCTCGTTCGGGCGGTTCTGGCCGTCGCCGCCGAACACGCCGAGCTGGTACTCGAACGCCTTGTTCGGCGTCTCGCCCCACACCATCAGGCCGTCCGACTTGTTGTACGGCGTCGCGATGGAACGGACCGTCAGCGAGCGCTCCATCAAGTCGGTCCAGCGCGAGCTGGTCACGTTCTCCATCGTGAACGGCTCGTTGTACTGGCCGAAGTAGATCTTGAGCCAGGGCTTCGGCATGTAGCCGATGAAGCCGTCGTACACACCGAGCTGCGTGTTGTTGACCGATTGATCGGCGGCCAGGCCGGCGGGCGTGAAGTTGCCACCGATCCAGTAGAACCAGTGCTTGCGAATGATGCCGCCGGTCTCGAGGATGAAGCGCCGGAAGAACAGGTTCGGCTTCAGGCCGGTGCCGTTCGAGCCGCGGTGGTAGTGGCCCACGTTGTCGCCGGCGAATGCGTAGACGTCGGCCTGCACGCGGCCGCCCCAGGTCAGCACCAGGTTGTCGTGGTGGGCGCGCAAGAAGAAGGCGCCGTCGTTGTAGTCGACGGTCGCGTTGGGCTCGGGGGGCGGCGGCACGGCCGCGACGACCGGGGCGGGCACCGGCGTGGGCTGCAGCAGCACGGCAGGCGGCGGCTCCACCACGATCGGCGCAGGCGGCGGCACCACCACCGGGGGAGGAGGCGGCGGAGCGGGCTCGACGACGGGCGCGGGCGGGGGCGGCGCGATGACCGTGGGTGCAGGCGGGGTCGCTTGCGCGTGCGCGGAGTCGCAAATGTGCGTCGCCACACCAAGAACTAGGACGGACGTGCCGAGCCGACAGAGCCGGCCAGCGAGCGAGGACGAGGTCACGTGCTGCTCCATGCGAAGTTGGGGTCCGATCAGTGTCGGGAAATTTTCCCGACATCGTCGGCAAACTCATACAGGGCCCAGTCCTTCGAGCCTCGCGTGACGGTTCACGCATCCAGCTTGTGACAAACCGGCAACAAAGCGGCTCGAAGCACATGTGACTGGCTCGCCACCGAGTTGTCACAGAACGAGGCCAGCCTTCGGGCGACACGTGGGCCCCCTACAGCCCTGTGTCCGGCTTTCAGGAGGATCTCTGTGACCGTCTATTCGAGCTCGCGCGGCGTCAGCGCTGCCGCCTTCGCGCTGTTGAGTGTCATCGGCTGCTCCAAGAGCGAACAGACCGCGCCCAAGGAAGAGACCCCCGCCAAGGCAGCCGAGCCCAGCGCTCCGGCCGAGAAGTCCGCGCAGCCGATCGCGATCGACGGGTCCAGCACCGTGTTCCCGATCAGCGAAGCCATGGCCGAGGAGTTCCAGAAGAAGTCCGCCGGGGCGCGCGTCACCGTCGCCGCGTCCGGTACGGGCGGTGGCTTCAAGAAGTTCTGCGCCAAGGAGATCGCGATCGCCGGCGCGTCGCGTCCGATCAAGGACGCCGAGGTCGAGGCCTGCAAGGCAGCGGGCGTCGAGTACATCGAGCTCCCGATCGCGTTCGACGGAATCGCGGTGCTGGTGAACCCGAAGAACACCTGGGCCACCACGATGACGGTCGCCGAGCTGAAGACGCTCTGGGCGCCGGAAGCACAGGGTAAGGTCAAGACCTGGGCCGATGTGCGCAAGGGCTGGCCCAAGGAAGAAGTGCACCTGTTCGGCGCGGGCGTCGACTCGGGCACCTACGACTACTTCACGAAGGCGATCGTCGGCGAAGAGCACAAGAGCCGCGGCGACTACACCTCGAGCGAAGACGACAACGTGCTCGTACAGGGCATCGCCGGCGACAAGAACGCGCTCGGCTTCTTCGGCTTCGCCTACTACGAAGAGAACAAAGAAAAGCTGAAGCTCGTCTCGATCGACGACGGCGTGAAGGAGAACGGCGAAGCGCCCGTGCTCCCGAGCAAGGAGACGATCGAGAGCGCCAGCTACCAGCCGCTCTCGCGCCCGATCTTCATCTACGTCAGCAAGGCCGACGCAGAGCGCAAGGAAGTTCAGGACTTCGTGGGTTACTACGTCGGCGACGGCGTGAAGCTGATCGACGAGGTAGGCTACATCGCGCTGCCGGCAGAGACGTACGGCCTGGTGCGCGACCGTTTTGCGAAGCGCACCACGGGTTCGGCGTTTGCCGGTGCCGGCTCCAAAATCGGCGTAAAGGTACACGACTTGCTCGCAGGGAAGTGAGAGCAGCATGCAGATGACCGCCACCGTCAGCTCGGACAGTCAGACCAGCACCCGTTCGCGTGTTCGCGGGCAGAGCCGACTCTTCTCCGAGCGTGTGATCGAGAGCTTGTTGGTACTGAGTGGGGTCATCTCCATCTTCACGACCGCGGGCATTCTGTACGTGCTCGCCTCGGAGACGGTTCAGTTCTTCTCCGAAGTTTCCTTGGTCGAGTTCTTCACCGGCACGGAGTGGACGCCGCTGTTCGCCGATGCGCACTTCGGCATCCTGCCGCTGTTGTGCGGCACGCTGCTGACGAGCGGCATCGCGATCGGCGTGGCCCTGCCCTTCGGTCTGTTGGCCGCGATCTACATGAGCGAGTTCGCGCCGAGCTGGGTGCAGCGCACGCTGAAGCCCACGCTGGAGCTGCTCGCAGGCGTGCCGACGATCGTGTACGGCTACTTCGCGCTGGTGTTCCTGACGCCGATCTTGCAGTTCTTCATCCCGAGCTTGTCGAGCTTCAACGCGCTCAGCGCGGGCATCGTGATGGGCATCATGATCATCCCGATGATCTCGTCGCTGAGCGAGGACGCGCTGCGTGCGGTGCCGAACTCGCTGCGCGAAGCGGCGTACGGACTCGGCGGCACCAAGCTGTCCACGATCCACAAGGTGGTGGTCCCGGCCGCCACCAGCGGCATCCTCGCCTCGGTGATCCTGGGCCTGTCGCGCGCAGTGGGCGAGACGATGATCGTCGCCATCGCGGCCGGTCAGCAGCCCCGCTTCACGCTGGATCCGCGGGCCTCGATCGAGACCATGACCACGTACATCGTGCAGATCAGCATGGGCGACGTGCCGGCGGGCACCCGCGAGTACCGCACCATCTTCGCGGTCGGCAGCGCGCTGTTCGCGATCACCTTCGTGATGAATCTGGTCAGCCAGCGCCTGGCGCGGAAGTTCCGGGAGCGTTGAGCCGTGTCTGACAAGTGGAACATCAAGCATGCCGCAGGGCAGCGCAGCTACGCGCTGCGCGAGAAGTTGTTCGTGGCGCTGTGTCTGTTCGCCGTGCTGTTGCCGGTGCTGATGCTGTTCACGCTGTTCGGGCGCCTGTTGCTGGATGGCCTGCCGCGCCTCGGCTGGGACTTCATCACCTCGTACCCGTCGCGCAAGGCCGCCTCCGCGGGCATCCTGCCAGCGGCCGTGGGCACGCTCTACCTGATCTTGCTCACCGCGCTGATCGCACTGCCGCTCGGCGTCGGCGCCGCGGTGTACCTCGAGGAGTACGGCAAGCGCAGCAAGCTCGCGACCATCATCGAGATCAACATCTCGAACCTCGCGGGTGTGCCGTCGATCATCTACGGGCTACTGGGCCTGGGGTTGTTCGTGCGCGCGCTGGGCATGGGCCGCAGCTTGCTCGCGGGTGCCTCCACGCTGGCGCTGCTGGTGCTACCCGTGGTGGTGGTGTCCACGCGCGAGGCGCTGCGCACGGTGCCGATGGCCACGCGTGAGACGTGCCTCGCACTCGGCGCCACGCGCTGGCAGACCATCAAGCAGGTGGTGCTCCCGCAGGCGCTACCGGGCGTGATGACCGGCTCCATCCTCGCGGTGTCGCGCGCGCTGGGTGAGACGGCGCCGCTGGTCGTCGTCGGCGCGCTCTCGTACGTGCCGTTCTTGCCCGACAGCGTGTTCGCGCAGTTCGGCGCGCTGCCGATCCAGATCTTCAACTGGGTCTCGCGCCCGCAGGCCGCGTTCCTGGTCAACGCCGCCGCAGGAATCGTCGTGCTGCTGATGATGATGCTGGTTCTCAACCTGGCCGCCATCATCGTGCGCGATCGTATGCAGCGCAAACTCGCGCGGGCGCACTGAGCGCCTGTTCCTTCGTACCCCACCATGACCGACCCCAATAGCTCCATGAGCCCTCCCCCCAAGTACTCCATCCGTGGTCTGAAGGCGTGGTTCGGTAGCCACGAGGTCTTGCACGGCGTCGACATCGACATCCCCGCCAAGGGCGTGACGGCCATCATCGGTCCGTCCGGCTGCGGCAAGTCGACCTTCATCCGCTGCCTCAACCGCATGCACGAGCTGGTCGCCAGCGCGCGCGCGGACGGCCGCGTCGACCTCGACGGCGAAGACGTCTACGCCAGCGATGTCGACCCGGTTCTGCTGCGCCGTCGCGTCGGCATGGTGTTTCAGAAGCCCAACCCCTTCCCCACCATGTCGATCCGCGACAACGTGCTGGCGGGCAAGCACCTGACGCACACCAACAAGAAAGAGACGGCGGACAAGACCGTCGAGGCCGCGCTGCGTCAGGCCGCGCTCTGGGACGAGGTCAAAGACCGCCTCGATCTGTCGGGCAGCGGCCTCTCCGGCGGCCAACAGCAGCGCCTCTGCATCGCGCGTACGCTCGCGGTGGAGCCGGACGTGTTGCTCATGGACGAGCCCTGCTCGGCGCTCGACCCGATCGCCACCGCGCGCATCGAGGACCTGATCCACGAGCTCAAGGAGCGCTACACGATCGTGATCGTCACGCACAGCATGCAGCAGGCGGCGCGCGTCTCCGATCAGACAGCGTTTTTCCTCCAGGGCGACCTGATTGAGGCCGGTCCCACCAACACCATCTTCACCAAACCCAAAGACACGCGGACCGAAGACTACATCACCGGTAAATTCGGCTGAAACAGTCGTAGCGCAGGCATACGTCGCCTGCGCAAACCCGTTAACATGTGTCGAAGTCCGTATCTGATGGGATCCCCATGACCCGTGTTCATACCGATCGTGAGTACGACAACCAGCTACGGCAGGTCCGCGACAAGCTGTTGCTGATGGCGGGTCACGTGGAGGCGATGATCGCCAGCGCGGTCAAGGCGCTGGTCGAACGCGACGTGTCCCTGGCGCGGCGCACCATCGACAACGACCACAAGGTCAACCAGTTCGAGGTCGACACGGACGAGCTGTGCCTGGTCATCCTGGCCAAGCGCCAGCCGATGGCGTCCGATCTGCGCTTCATCACGCTGGCGCTGAAGATGGTCACCGACCTGGAGCGCATCGGCGACCTGGCCGTGAACATCTGCGAGCGCGCGATGGACCTCGCGTCCGCCCCGCCGATCCGCAACGACGACGACATCGTGCACATCGCGGACCTGGTCCAGTCGATGGTTCGCGACTCGATCGACTCCTTCGTGCACGCGGACGACGAGAAGGCGCAGAAGGTGATCGACCGCGACTCCGAGGTCGACGACCGCTACCACGAGGTGTTCCGCGACCTGCTGCAGCTGATGGCGCAGGAGCCGACGACCATCGAGCGCGGCATCCACCTGCAGTCGGTGGCCAAGTGGCTGGAGCGTATGGCCGACCACGCCACGAACATCGCCGAGCAGGTGATCTTCATGGTGAAGGGCAAGGACATCCGCCACGTCGGCCACCTCTCGGCGCCCCCGCCGCGCGGCTGATCAGTCGCGGGCGTCCGGCGCTGCGTCGCTCAGGGCACTCGCGTCGAGCGCGGCCTGCACGGCCGCGTCGAGGTCGTACGGAGGCTCGCCGGTCGCAAAGTCTGGCAGGCGGTCGTCGCCGCAGGCGGCGAGCAGGGTCAACAGGAGCCAACGGCGCATTGGCCCATCGTTCCGCACCCTGCCGTACCTGTCCAGCCCGCAGCCAGCGGCCTAGACTGTTTCGAATGCTGGATTCGTTCCGCGAGCTTGCCGACAACTACCAGGTGATCTTCTTCGACGCCTACGGGGTGCTGAAGAACTTCGAGGGCGTGATGGAGGGTGTGCTCGACGTGCTCGCGGACCTCAAGCGCGAGGGCAAGGAGCTGTTCGTGGTCACCAACGACAGCTCGCGCTCGCCCAAGAAGATGAGCCAGCTGTACGTGCACCCCGAGGCCGGCGAGCTGTTCCCCGAAGACCGCATCATCAGCTCGGGCATGCTCGCGCGCGACTTCCTGCGCGCGAAGGTGCGCATGAAGAAGGTCGCCTACCTGGGCAAGCCCGACTCGGCTTACTACATCCAGACCGCCGGCCTGACCGCGATCCCGATCGCGGAGCTCACCGAGCACGACGAGATCGGCGCGATCGCGCTGCTCGATGACGAGGGCTTCGACTGGCAGAGCGACATCAACCGCGCGATCAACCTGCTGCGCCGGCGCACGATCCCGGTCGTGGTCGCGAACTCGGACACCGTGTACCCGGTGCACAAGAACGACGTGGCGATCGCGGTCGGCGGCATCGCGGACCTGATGGAGAGCGCGATCGGCCGCAAGTTCGTGCGCTTCGGCAAGCCCGACGCCTACATGTTCTCGTACAGCTTCGCGCGCGCGAGCGCGATCACGCCGGGCATCAAGCGCAAGGAAGTGCTGATGGTGGGCGACACGCTGGAGACCGACATCCGCGGCGGCAACAGCTTCGGCATCGACACCGTGCTCGTGCTCAGCGGCAACACCGCCAAGCAAAACTACCCGTTCCTGATCGACCGCA
The DNA here is from genome assembly GCA_036277895.1 of Polyangiales bacterium. Classification (GTDB taxonomy): domain Bacteria; phylum Myxococcota_A; class Polyangia; order Polyangiales; family DASUME01; genus DASUME01. Next base: position 1,120 of record DASUME010000914.1, on the reverse strand, counting down.
CCGGCGACATCCCCGACTACGTCTGCGAGTCCATCGCCACCTGAGGATCGGCAACGGGATCGGCAAGATTCACGTTCCTGGTTGGAAAGAACTCGCTATAACGGCACGTTACCAGCCTAGCAGATCGGCAAGTCGTGCTCACTACGACCATCGAGCCCACGTCACGTATCGAGCCCTGCCTGCTCGAGACGTACCCCGCACCCCTCGCTGACCTGATCTCTGATCTCGTTGCGGCGGCGGAGAACCTCGGAGCTCGACTTCACCCCGCCACCGCCCGCAGCCTCGCGGATCTCGTGCGCGCGATGAACTGCTACTACAGCAACCTGATCGAGGGGCACGATACGCGCCCGCGCGACATCGAACGCGCGCTCCACGATCAGCTCGACCCCGATCTCGAACGGCGTGAGCTTCAGCTTGAAGCGCGCGCGCACGTTCGCGTGCAAGAAGAGATCGATCGTATGCGCGCGCGCGGTGAATACGACGAGCCTGCGAAGATCGAGCACGTTCGATGGCTGCACCGCTCGTTCTATGCGGACGTTTCGCCTGCCATGCTGCGTATCGTACACGAGGATGGTGACTACCAACTCGTGCCTGGCGAGTTTCGTTCCAAGCCGCGCAACGACGTGGCGGTTGGACGACATCAACCGTCCAGTGCCCGCGTGCTCGACTTCATGATCTACTTCGAGCAGCGCTATCGACTCGAGAAGCTTGGCAGGTCCGCGCGGATCGCTGCGACGGCCTCGGCCCACCACCGCTTCAACTACGTCCACCCATTCGTGGACGGCAACGGTCGCGTCAGCCGCTTGATGTCTCACGGAATGGCATTGTGCGCGGGCATCGGAGCCCACGGACTCTGGTCCATCTCGCGCGGGCTCGCTCGAGGTCTGTCGGATGCGGGCGAGTACAAGCGAATGATGGATGAAGCCGACTCTCCGGGACGTGGCGACCTCGACGGGCGAGGGAACTTGTCGCTGGAAGCGCTGGTGCAGTTCACGACCTGGTTTTCTACAAGCGCGCCGCGGCGCGCGCGCGGCATGCTTGCCCATGTCCAAGATCATCGACAACGCCGAGCAGTTCCTGTGGCTGTCGGGCCGGGTACTAGATCGCGCTCGCTTCGAGC
>DASUME010000913.1:0-21308 GCA_036277895.1 Polyangiales bacterium | reverse complement strand
GAACAGCGTGCGCGCGGCGGCGTTCTCGAACACGATCAAGCCCGTGTCGGTGCACAACACGGCCGCGATCGGGCTCGCGTCGAGCAGCGATGCCAGCAGCGCCTCGCGCTCGCTCGGTCCGCTCGGCTTCTTCGCGCGACTGCGCGCGACAGTGATGCCCGCGACCAGGAGCGCGAGCAGCGTGATGATCCATGGCAGCACGCCGCGAGTATAGAGGCGGCGCTCGCTACAGGCTCAGGGCCAGCTGACGACGCGGCGAGACGTCGCGCCGCGCCGAGGTGCGACACGCGCTCGCAACGCGGCCCACTCGCGCTCTTCCGCAGTGGCAGCCGCACGCGCTCGCACGATCGCCTGCTCCCACTCGCGCTCTTCCTCGACCCGTGCACGCGCGAGCGCCTCGGCCCACTCGTGCTCTTCCTGAAGGGCGAGTGCGCGCTGCCTGGCGGCGGCCCACGCCGCGTCGTCATTCAGCGGTGCGACGCGCGGAGGTGCGGGCAGCGACACCGAGCCCCGGAACGCAGGCATCACGCCGGATGGACGCGCCGGCATGGCGGTCTGTCGAGGCGTGGTGGTGCGGGGGAAAGCTGCGGCGGTCGCCATGGCGTGGTCTCCAGAAGGGAAGGCCATGATCGTATCGCGAGCGCGCTCGCGTCGATCGCAAGCGCGCTCACCGGACCCTCACTTTTCAGCGGCGCTCTCTCTCCCAGCGGGGCGTGCTGGTGTCGGCGGCGCAGGCGAGGTGGCAGCCAGCCTTACAGAGCGCAGACTGCGTGCGTTGCGGGTGAACGGCGTCGCCCGCTGGGAAGGGTGCGGCTAGAGTGGACGCGGTGCTGCTGCGAATCACGCTCTGTTGGTTGTGCTCGTTCCCGCTGCTCGGCGTAGCGCAGACTGCGGACGAGGCGGCGGCGCGCGAAGAGTTCGAGGCCGGACGCGTTGCGTATGACCACGGCTCGTTCACGGACGCGCTCGCGCACTTCGAGCGTGCCTACGCGCTGCAGCCGAAGCCCGAGCTGCTCTACAATGTGGGCCGCGCCGCCGACTCGGACGGGCAACCCACGCGGGCGACCGAGGCCTATGAGGCGTACCTCGCCAGTGAGCCGGACGCACACAACGCCGACTTCGTGCGCGCGCGGCTGTTGAAGATGCAGGCGATGGCGCGCGAGCGTGAGCTCAAGCTGCCCACGGTCGCAGAGGCCGAGCCGGCAGCCCCGCCCGCGCCCTTGCGTCGCGATGAGCCGCACCGGACACGGCGCGCTCTACTCTGGGCCAGCGTCGGCGTGTTGGTCGCGGGCGGCATCGTGGCCGGCGTGTTGTTGGCCACGCGTGAGCGCTCGCCCGAGCGCGTCGAGGCGGACGCCTACGCCTTCATCCCCGGAGGCCGTTGATGCGTCGCGCTCTGCTCGCGCTGGCGCTCTGCGCATGCGGGAAGGAGGACCTGACCGAGGTCGTCGTGATCATCGAGGGCGAGCCGAGCGTACGCACGCGCAGCGAGAGCTTGTTCCTTCGCGTCAGCACCGCGCCGCGCGAAGGCGTGGGCGAGACCGTGCTGGAGAACTCCAACGCCCCCTGGACCGACGGTCGCTACACACTCGGGCTCGCACCCAGGGACGCCGACGACGCGAGCCGCTACGTCGTCGAGGCGCGCGCGCTGGAGGCAGGCGCGCCGATCGCGAGCGCGCGCTTGATCTCCGGCTTCGTGCACGGCCAGACCCGCTACGTGCGGCTGCTGCTCGAGGACCAGTGCATCGGCATGCTCAGCTGCGGCGAGGGCACCACCTGCCGCGGTGGCAGCTGCGTCGACGCCGAGGTCGACCCGCTGGAGTTCGCACCGCGCAGCGACGACGCGCCCACGAGCAGCGAGCTCCAGCCGGCTGGGTTCGAGAGCGACGCCAGCGTGCCGTCCGCCGAGGCCATGGCACGCGACGCGACGACGCCTGAGGAAGTCCGCGACGCGGGGCCCGACGCGGCGGCGGCGGCGCAGCCGGATACAGGGCTGGCGTCCCTGCCGGACGCGGGCCCCCTCGCCAACGACGCCGGATCGCCGCCGAGCGATGCCGGGCCGGCCGGTGGCGTGCTGCCCAAGTGCAAGCCCGGCTACTACGAGGGCACCTGGCTCGGCGACTACACGTACATGGATCTGGGCCTGGTCGCGAACACCAAGATCCAGCCCATGTCGACCGTCGACGCGCCGGTGCTCTCGCTCCTGCTCACGAGCGAGCCGGGTGGCCTGCGCATCAGCAAGGGCTGTGTGAGCAGCACGATGACCGAGGTTCCGACCGGCGCGAAGCGGCCGTTCTTGGTCCGCCTCGGCGGCAGCCTCGACTGCGTGGCGGATGTGCTGCGTGGCGGCGTGCTCAGCGGTCAGTACGTCAGCGCCGGCTACCCGTATACCTTCACCGGCACGCTCGCCGCGCGGGTCGAAGGCGATTCCTTGCGCGACGGAACCTGGAGCGCAGAGGAGCCCGCGAGCGAGACCAGCACGGGCGGGGGAACCGGCATCTGGAACGCGAGCTGGAAGTCGAGCACGGCCCCGGCCGGCCTCGACCCCTGCGAGGACGTGGCCGCGCTCTGACTCACCCGAGCGGGTACAGGAGCTCTTGCGTGATCGTGTCCACCTTTCATTAATTTGTCTCCTTGGCGAGACAGTCATGGGCAAGTTCTCGCGCCCGGGCTCGTCTTGGATGCCGGGCTCGCGTTACCATCGTCGGGAGGCGGGCGGGGGGTCGCTCGCCCGAGGCAGCGAGGTTCAATTCGTGAGCAGATATGCGCTGTGTGCGTTAGTCGGCGTGCTGGCGGCCGGCCAGGCGTCGGGCCAGGAGGCCAAGACGCAGAGCCTGCTCGGGCCGGGGCTGTACGTGTTCCAGACCCGCACCCGTGGCTCGTCCTGCAAGGACTCCGAGAAGGACGGCTACGTGATGAGCTTCCTGGCTGCGGTCGACGGCGTGCCGGGCAGCACCACGATGACGATGCAGCTGGTGAACAACCAGCACTTCACGAGGTGGTCGCTGCAGGTCGCCGACGAGGGCACGCTCTCGGGCTCGTCGAAGATGGGCACCACGCCGGGCGCACCCGAGACGCACTTCACGGCCAAGCTCGAGGGCGAGCGCTGGAAGGGCGCTGGTGCGCGCACGTACAACAGCGTGTTCGAGGGCAAGCCCACACGCTGCCGCGTCGACTACGACGCGCTGCTACGCCGTATCGACGCGCGCCCCCAGGCCGAGCCCTAACGCTTGGGCGCGAAGCCGCGCTTGCGCATCAGGGCCTCGATGCCGGGGTCCTTGCCGCGGAAGGCGCGGTAGCCCTCGGCCGGGTCCACCGTGTTGCCCACCGAGAACACGTTCTTGGAGAGACGCTCGGCGACGCCACGATCGTACGGGCCGCTCGCCTCCGTGAACGCCTCGTAGGCATCGGCGGTGAGCGTGTCGGACCACAGGTAGCTGTAGTAGCCCGCGGAGTACCCGTCGCCCGCGAACACGTGCGCGAACTGCGGCGTGCGGTGGCGCATCACCACCTGCGGCGGCATGCCGAGCGCCTTCAGCGTGTCGCGCTCGAACGTGTCGGGATCGATCGCCACGTCGCCCGCGAGGTGAAGCTTCATGTCGATCAGCGCGGCCGACAGGTACTCGATCGTCTTGAAGCCCTGGTTGAACGTCTGCGCCTTCTCGATCTTCGCGACCAGCGCGGCCGGGATCGGCTCGCCGGTCTCGACGTGCAGCGCGAAGCGGTTGAGCACCTCCGGCGTGAGCAGCCAGTGCTCGTACAGCTGCGACGGGAACTCGACATAGTCGCGCGCGACCTCGGTGCCCGACAGTGAGGGATACGTCACCTTCGACGAAAGCCCGTGCAGCGCGTGCCCGAACTCGTGGAACAGCGTGACCGCGTCGTCCCAGCTCACCAGCGTGGCCGCGCCGGGCTGCGGCTTCACGAAGTTGGCGTTGTTCGAGACGATCGTGGAGACCGCACCGTGGTAGCTCTCCTGGCTGCGGTACGCGCTCATCCACGCACCTGACTGTTTGCCTGCGCGCGCATACGGATCGAAGTACCAGAGCCCCACGTGCCCGCCCGACGCGTCCTTGACCTCCCACGTGCTGACGTCCGGGTGGAACACGGGCAGGCCCTCGACGCGCACGAACTGGAAGCCGAACAGCTGCCCCGCTGCCCAGAACATGCCCTCGCGAAGCTTCTCCAGCTGCAGGTAAGGGCTGAGCTCGTTCTCGTCGAGATCGTACTTCTCCTTGCGCACCTTCTCCGCGTAGAAGCGGTAGTCCCAGGGCTCGATCGGCTGCTTGGTCAGCTTCTGCATGTCGGCGACTTCTTGCTGCACGCGCGCGACGGCCGGCTTCCAGACCGTCTCCATCAGCTGCAGCGTGGCCTCGGGCGTCTTCGCCATCGAGTCTTGCAGCCGCCAGTGCGCGTGCGTGGCGTAGCCGAGCAGCTTCGCGCGCTCGGCACGCAGGCGCAGCACCTTGGTGATCAGCGCGTTGTTGTCGTGCGCGTCGCCGTTGTCGCCGCGGTTGACGAACTTCAGCCACACCTGCTCGCGCAGCTTGCGATCCTGCGCGAAGGTCAAGAACGGCTCGACCGACGAGCGCGTGTTGGTGATCGCCCACTTGCCCGGCTGCTGGTGCGCCTCGGCCGCGGCCGCCGCGCTGGCGCGCAAGCTCTCGGGCAGGCCCGCGAGCTGCGCCTCCGGGTCGAGCAGGGTGACGTGGGACTCCTCTTCCGCGAGCAGGTTCTGCGAGAAGTTGGTGTACAGGGTCACCAGCTCCTCGTTGATCGCGGCTAGGCGCTGCTTGGCCGTGGCGTCCAGCTGCGCGCCCGCGAGCACGAACTCGTTGTACTGGTGCCAGACCAGGCGCTGCTGCTCGGGCGTCAGCTCACTCTGCTCGCGCGCCTGGTACACCGCCTCGATACGGTGAAACAGCGCCTCGTTCTGGGTGATCTCGTCCGAGAACGCCGCCAGCTTGGGCGCCACCTCCAGCTCGAGCTTCTGGAACTCCGGCGTCGACAAGTTGGACGACCAGACCCCGAACAGCGTCATCACTCGCTCGAAGCTCTCGCCCGCGGACTCGAACGCGACGCTGGTGTTGTCGAAGCTCGCGGGCTGCGGGTCGCTGGAGATGCGCGCGAGCTCGGCACGCATCTCCGCCATGCTGGCCTCGAGCGCCGGCGCGAACTGCGCGACCTGGACGTGGTCGAAGGGCGGCACGCCTCCGTAGGGACCTTCCCAGCGGGCGAGCAATGGATTGAGAGCACTTGCTGTGGGCACGCTGGTTTCCTTCTGCTGCGGAGCGTGGGTGCAGCTCCCGACGACGATGGCGAAAGACAGTAGCCAAGGGTGAGCTCGCATGCGGCCCCAAGTGTGAACCGCGGTTGCCCGGGAGGCCCGTTTGGCTGGCAGCGAGATGATACGCATGTGAACTTGGGGTTAGTCGCTCGGGGTGAGCCTTCACCTTCCTGGCAGCATGAGACTGAGGGCGCGTCTAGGATGGCGATCGTTGGCGACGAGTTCCGAAAGGAGAGCGCCAGCAGACCTCATCCTCATCGTGGAGACTCCGATGCTGAACACTCAGCTGTTGGGCAAGCTATGCCTGTTTCCTGCCGTGTGCCTGGGCGTCGCGTGTGCAGACCCGGCGTCCGACGACACCGAGCAGACGACCGACCACGTAATGTCGACGCTCGACCGCGCAGTCGACTATCAGAACGGAGACTTCGTGCTGCTCAACGAGCAGGCGATACCGTCGGTCGCGGTGGCGGGCGCCGAGGTGCGCGTGTGGGTCTCGCGCGGGGCCGTCGACGAGTACCGAACCGTGAAGCAGAAGTCCGGCGTACAGGCGCTGCCCGAGGGCGCGGCGATCGTGCGCGAGGTGTTCCGGAACGGCGCGCTGGAGAAGCTGACGCTGCTCGCGAAGGGCCCTCCCGGCACCAACCCCGAGCTCGGCGATCTGTGGTTCGCGGTGGTCGACAAGGACGGCAACATCTTGCCCGACAAGGCCGGCGCGCCGCAGGTCGGCAACCTGGCCGAGTGTGTCGCCTGCCACAAGACGCGCGTGAACAACGCCTTCCTGTTCGGGATCTAAAGCTCGCGACCGATCAACGCGGTGGGCGCGCCGTACTCGAACAGGGAATCGCCGGTGGGCTGGCTCCCGCCGCTCTGCACCGAGGCGCCGCCGAGCTGTCCCTCCCCCACGAAGATCCGGACCCAGAGATGACGCAGCGGAGACACGGGCGTGCAGGGTCATGCTTCTTCCCTCCGAGACGATACGCATAGCCTCGGTGCTCCTTCCCCTTTTCGGAGCCCTGCCCACGCTAGCGAGCGGGGCCGGCGAGCGTACTTGACAGGAACACTTTTTTGCCATCCGACATGGGAGGGTATCGTGAGCAAGAACGAAGCTGCACTGGTCCGAGAGAGGTTTGCGCCCCTCCGGACGCCGACGGATCTAAACGCGAAGGACACCAAGGAGGTGGCCGCCTCGATGAACGGCGTGCTTGCCGACGTGTTCGCGCTCTGGTTCAAGACCAAGAACTTTCACTGGCACGTCTCGGGGCCGCACTTCCGCGACTACCACCTGCTGCTCGACGAGCAGGCGACCGAGCTCTACGCGATGGTCGACGACATCGCCGAGCGCGTGCGCAAGGTGGGTGCGCCCACGCTGCACTCGATCGGCGAGGTCTCGCGCACGCAGCGCGTCAAGGACAACGACGCGGAGTACGTCGAGCCGTCCGACATGCTCGCCGAGCTGGCCGAGGACAACAAGGCGCTCGCGGCGAGCCTGCGCTCGACCCACGAGGTCGCGGGCGAGGCGAACGACTACGCCAGCGCGAGCCTGATCGAGAACTGGATCGACCAGACCGAGCGGCGCGTGTGGTTCCTGTTCGAGAGTGGCCGTCGCCCCGACTCGGGCGGCCGCTAACGACTCCCACGCAGTCGCGCGCGTGTTGGCCAGCGCGCACTTCTCGTAGCCGGCATACCGCAGCTGGCGACGCCGGTGAGGCTGCAGTCGCGTCAGTTTCGTCTGCGGACTGCGCGCGCGGCGGGGCTGGTACTATCGTGCCTTCGATGCTCACCGAGCGAATGCCGATCTTGCCGCCGCGCTCGCTCGTGATCGTCGACCGCGACTACGATCTCACGCTGGCCACGATGAGCAACGTCGTGATCGCGCACTGGCGCGGACCGAGTGACGAGCGCAACGGAAAGCGTCTGGAGACGACGCTGCGCGAGCTTGCACGAACCAATCCGATCGGCTTCGTCAGCCTGGTCGAGCCCAGCTCCGCGCCACCGGACAAGGCACAGAGGCTGCACCTGACGCGGATCGTCGGCGAGCTCCCGATCCAGGCGTTGACGACCGTCGTGCGCGGAAGTGCGCTGCGCCGCTCGTTCGCCACGGTGGTGCTCACCAGCATGCTGTTCCTGGTCAGCGCCGAGCTCTCGTCGCGCACCTCCGTGTGCAGCAACGAGCACGACGCCGCCGCCTGGATCTACACGCACCTGGCCTTCGCCCCGCCGCTGGCCGAGCTGACGCGCGCGCTCGAGTATCTACAAGCTTGACGCGCGCACGAAGCGCGCAGGGCCCATCGTCGCGTCCCGCGAGCGCCTCGAGGTCGGTACGACTCTCGACCCGGCCGACCGACCGCCGCTCACGGAATGTCGGTCACACCGGGGATGCGCGGGCTGGTCACCTGCCAGCCGTTCTCGTGGGCCCCGGCTTCGAGGTCTCTGAGCTTGAACGCGAGTCCCTCGGGTCCGCCCGCATCGGAAGAGCCTCGCTCCAGCTGCTCTCGCCAGAGCTGGTCGGAGCGAAGCAGCGGCCAACCCTCCAGGGCGAGGGCCAACGCAAATGTGCCCGGGGCCAGCCCGCGTACGCGCTCGTCTTGGAGCACGGGAAGCTCCGTCCACGCGAGGCGCTCGCCCCGGCGCGCCGCTTCGAGGACGCGCACTCCGGCTACGCGGAAGGTCGCGTCGTCGTCGCCTATGTCCACACTCCATGACGGCATGTCCGACAGAAAGCTCAGGGACAGGTCTCGCCTCCAGCCGCTCACCCACATGCCGAGCCGCAGGTACAGACGCGCGGCGTCGGGCACACACCAACTCGTCTCGAGCTGCACCTCACGGAGGCCCAGCTCGAACGCGGCCGTCTTCACCGCTAGCAGTGCGCGCGTCGCATGGCCAAGCTGACGGTGTGCAGGGCGCACGTACAGACTACCGAGATCGATGCGTCCGGCATTCCACCCGTAGTCCCAGCACACGATCGTGCCCACCGGCTGCTCCCCGTGCCGAAGCCAGAACGAGCTGGCCCAGGGCTCCGCGAGCGATCCTCCGAGCTGCACGTGCGCGCGCTCGATCCAGTACGCGCGCGAGGTGGCGTCGATATACTCAGGGTCGATACGAGGGCCGTACCGAGTCTCGACCAAGCTGGCGAGGTCGTAGTCCTGGCTGCGCTGTCTCTCCTTGGCGCTCTCTTGGTCGATGGAGCGGAGCCCCTGGTGCTCCTGCAGACGTTTGCACAGGTCCTCGAGCGTCGCCTCCTCGGTCACGAGCCGCATATCCCACGACCACGCGGAGCGGTCGAATCCGTCGCCCCAAGCGTTGACCACGTCCAGCTCCGCTTGCAAGAAGCAGCGCCCGAGGCGCGTGCGAGATCCGCATCGCTGCATGCTCGGTAGCGAGGCGGAGCACGGTGACGTCAAGAGACGTCACGCTCACCGAGGGGCACGCTTACCTCGATCTGCCCGGCTACATCAGCGTGATGTACCCGCAGATCGGCGAGGACTTTCGGGCGGACGTCACGCAGGGTGGCATGCTCGCGTTGCCGCGTGCGGCGTTTCGCCCGCTGACGCAGCAGAGTACGCGGTGAAGATGAGCGGGCAGAGCTACCGCGGGCAGATCGCCGATCTGAACATCATGCCGCGGTCGCTGCCGGGCGGAGGCTGGGAGCTGGTGATCGGGAGCGGCTACCTGTTCGTCGGCATGTATCCGTTCGAGGCGGACCAGGAGACTGGAGAGCTGGAGCGGCGAGCGGACATTCAGCGCGCTGAAGAGCTAGCGACGCGCGCCTTCCTGCAGGTCGTGGCGCGTGTCTACCGCTTGCCGATCGACATCGACGCGGTGTTGCAGGGTACGGACCGGCACATCGACGTACCCTCCCGAGGATGCGTGCGCTCGTGGACACCTGACGACCGCGAGCTGCGCACCCTGCTTCCCACGGCGCAGGGTGGCGTCTTGCTCATCGATGGCGGAGGCAACACCGGCAGCACGACGAAGGCACCGTTCGTGAGTCGCGTGGCCCGCACCTTCATCCAGGCGATCGACCAGGGCTCGCGGCCTGACTACGAGAGCGTGCGCGCGTCGCTGCGCAAGACACGGCAGGAGCTCGGCCGGGACCGCTGGCAGGAACTTGAGCAACGCTTGAACCAAGCGCGCAGCGAAGCGCGCTGAAGCTCCCGCACGCCGCCTGTCAAGCGCGATACCCGAGATTGTCGAGCGACATTACGAACCAAGGTTGACCGAGCGCGATCACCTGCTTAGGTACGGTGGTCGGACCGCCCCCGCGGTCTGGGCGCGTAGTTCTTCACTTGGCGAACGTGAGAGCGTGAAGAGAAGCTACCGAGTGCTTGCGCGCCTGGGCGAGGGCGGAATGGCCACCGTCTACCTCGCGATGATCGGGAAGGCGGGCGGCTTCCGGAAGCTGGTGGCGCTCAAGGTGCTGCGCGATCAGCCGGGGGTCGACGAGCGGGAGCTGCGCGAGAGCTTCGCGCGCGAGGCGCGGGTCTCGGCGCGCTGCCAGCACCGGAACGTGGTGCAGATCCTCGATGTCTGCGAGCTCGATGGCCGACCCGCGCTGTGCATGGAGTACCTGGACGGGCAGACCTACCGGCAGCTTCGCGCGCGCGCGACCAAGGTCGGCACGCTGCCGCTCTTCGAGCAGCTGCGCATCCTGGCCGAGGCGGCGCACGGCCTGCACCACGTGCACACGCTCAAGGACTACGAGGGCCGTCCGCTCGGACTGGTGCACTGCGATGTGAGTCCGGAGAACCTGTTCATCACCTACGACGGCCAGGTGAAGCTGCTCGACTTCGGGATCGCGAAGTTCCACGGCGACGAGGCTCCACCCGGGTTTCGCGGCAAGCTGAGCTACCTGGCGCCGGAGGCGATCAAGGGTGAGACCGTCGACGCGCGCGCAGACGTGTTCGCGCTGGGGGCGATGCTGTGGGAGGCGGTCTGCGCGGTGCCGTTCGCGGGAGGGCCCACCGTCGACGACATCACCAAGCTGCGCAATCGCCTGACCGGAGCGGAGGGGAAGATCCGCGGCATCGAGCCGAGCGCACCCGAGGCGCTGATCCAGATCGTCGACCGCGCGATCGCGCTCGAGCCGGCGCAGCGCTTCACGGACGCCGCGACCTTCGCGCACGCCCTGGAGGCCTACCTGCAGCTGATCGGTGCGCAGCCGTCCGCGCAGAGCTTGTCCCGGCTGATCATCCCGTTGTTCACGCGCGAGGCCGCCAAGCTGAGCGCGACGATCGAGCCGCAGCTCGCGCTGTCGGAGCGCTGGGACCGCGAGCTGGACGTGAAGAGCCCGCGCGGCCACTCGATCGTGACCTTCGGCAAGCGCGCGGACCCGCCGGATGCGCCGTTCGACTTCGGGCTGGAGGAGCGCATCTCGTTCGAGCCCATGCCGAGCGTGAGCACGGCCTCGGACTTCGCCAGCCCGGCTGACACGGTGGTGCCGTGGCGCGACAACCTCGAGCGCATGAAGCGGTACGCGCCGCTGCTGGCGGTGATCCTGGCGGGCGTGATCGGGGGTGCGGTGCTTGGGCTCCGCGACCGCACGCCGCAGCTGGTCGCCAACCCGGCATCGATGCCGGACGCAAGGCCCGCCGCAGCCGCGCCGCCGCCCAGGGTCGAGCCGCCGGCTCCGGCGGTGGCTCCGCCTTGCGTCGAGGCACCCGCCGTCGCCAAGCCCGCCGCGCTGCCGGTCTCGGTCGAGCCGCGCCGAACGAGCGCAAGCGATGAGCGCAGGGCTCGCCGCCATCAAGAGCGTCGCCTTCGCCGCCGCGCTGCGCAATGCGCAGCGGGGCGACTGGAGAAGTGCGATCCGGTCTAACTTCGTTAGCGCGCGTCGATGCCGACCGTCGTGATCGGGAGCCGCTCGGCGCCGAACTGGCCCACCTCGATGAGGTCGCCCGTCGCGCGGTTGACCAGATAACCGACGACCGTAAGGCGCTACCTCCGCCGGAGAAGCTTCAGCGTGCGCAGGTGTCTACCGGCTCTACACCTGGCTGAACTGCGAACAGGTAGCCGCCGTTGGCCAGCGTGGTGGGCGTCTCGATCACGCGCGCCACGGTTCGGCTCGCGGTCTCGATCACGGAGATCTTACCGTCTCCGCCGTGGCTCACGAACGCCCACTTGCCGTCGGGCGTGATCGCGGACCCCAGTGCCTGCTTGCCGCTCGTGCTCTGGCCGACGACCGGTCCGTTCGTCAGCCGGGCGAGCGGCACGCGTGCGACGACCTGCTGGAACGTGGGAGAGCCCGAGACCACGTCGACCAGGATCGCCTGGCTGGCCCCGGTCTCGTCGACGTTCGCGAACAGCGCGAGCTTCTGCGAGAGCTGGAACTTGGGCACGACGCCCTTCGTGAGCGCGCTGCGCTTGGCCGTCTTCGCGTCGAGATCGGTGATGTGGAGATCGACCGGCCGCTCGGCCCAGCGCTCGGCACCCTCGGGCACCGTCTGCGCGATGGCGCCGTAGATGAAGCGCCCATCGTAAGACAGACGCGGGCGTGCATTGCGGCCGGTGCTCAGGCCATCCACGTCCCACGGCACGAGCTGCGTGCGGGCAAACGGCATCTGAAGTGCCGCACCGTCGAAGCCCGCGCCGGACGTGATGTAGAGCACGCCCGTCCGGTGGGAGACCACGATGCCGTGTGAGCCGGTGTTGATCGGGATGGTGGCGACCGGACCGGCGGCGGTGCCCGCGAGCACGTCGGCGAGCGGCCAGACGCGGATCTCGCCGCCCACGCTCGCGAACAGGTGCGCGGGATCGCCCGCGACGGCGGCGTGTACTTCTTCGCTCGCGCCATTCACCGAGGGCACGGTGATCGGCAGCTCGCGCAAGGTGAAGTCGTCGAGCTTCAGGACGTTGGCGACCTGTTCGACCCCGTCGTGACCGGAGGAAACGGCGAAGTAGCGCAGGTCCTTGTCGCCGCAGCCCCAGACCGCACCGGTGCCGAGGTTGGCATCGACGCGGTTGACGATCGAAGGCTTGCCCGCCGCGTCGAAGCGGATGGCGATCAGCTGGTCGTGCTTGTCGTCCGAGGTGATCACGCGCCCGTCCTCGAGCGCGATCGCTCCCAAGTGACTGCCGAGCTTGACGTCGTCGATCTGACCGGTGTGCTGTAGCTCCGGCAGGCTGTAGGCATGAATCGATTCTTTGCCCGCTGCGAGCTCCGCGACGAGCAGGAAGCCCTCCCGGCCCACCACGGCCGCATCACCGCTCTGCGCGTCGGCGGAGGGGCCCGTCGCGGAGTCGGGGATGCTCGAGTCGATGGCCGCGTCGAAGCGCGACGCGTCGATCACCTCACCGACCTCACTCGGCGCGGCGTCCCTCGGAGCGCCGCCGTCTGGCTGCTGAACGACTTCTTCTTCCGCGTCGTCGCCGCAAGCGCCAACCAGGTGTGCGAGCAACAGCGCTCCAGCAATGCCACTTCTCTTGATTCCCACGCCTCACCTCCGAGCTGTTCCTGCCGAGGCGCTCGCCAGAGAGCGAGCGTCGCGGGCGGAGGCTTATCGCATGGAAGATGCAGTCGCAATGGAGTTGCAATAGTTATCGGTGGGCGATAAGCCTCTGCGATGATGCAGGGTGGAGCGCGCTGCTCGCTGTGTGTAGTCGCGTGGGTATGTGTTGGCTGTGAAGCGAGCGGTGATCTGTCAGCTGACCCAGACGCTGCGCAGGATGGGCCGCGCGGCGAGGCGGCGACCTTCTTCGACACGGGGCCGTCACAGCCGCTCGATGCCACGTCGCCCACGCGCGACGCCGAGCTCTCGAGCGAGCCGAGGATCGATGCTTCGCTCGACGCAGCCTCGGGCAACGCGGACGCGTGCGTGGCCGACGGCGCTGCACCTCGGCTCGGTGAAGCTGTCGTGATGCACGCATGCCTCCATGGCAGCGACGGCCCCTTCCGCGTGGTCACTGGCACTTCGAGTGCGGAGTCGGCGCCCGACGTCAGCCGCGCGCACACGCTGTTCACGGTGCTCGCAGTCGCGGGTGAGTCGGTGCACGTGCGCTACCTGCCTGCCGCTTCGGGCGATCACGTGCTGTTCATGGCGCGCGGTGCGCTGACGGCGGCGAGGCAGGCCAGCAGCTCGCTCGCGCTCGAGTCGCGCGCCGTCGACTGCGCCGTGTTGCCCGACAGCTACCTGATGCAGCTGGCCGGGCTCGAGCCGGTCGAGCTGACGCTTCGAGCCGCCAGCGATCGCGTCGCGATGGTGATCGAGTCGCTCGCCGGCTGGGGCGCGGACGGCTGGCAACACGCCTGCGGTGCCAGCCCGGCTACCACCACGGACGCAGGGGCATGCCGCAAGAGTGGTCCTTGCTCCCGCGATGCCGAGTGCTGTTCCTTCTGTCACGACTACGACCACTGTCACTGAGGCGTGGCCGCGCTGCACGGATATGCCACGTTGATTCTAGTGTAATGGAGTTGCATTAATGGGCTTGCTGCGACACGACACGGCCAACGGAGGTGCGACGTGCGCGCGAGACTTCTTCTGGCGGGACTGTGCTTGGTGGGTTGCGGAGATGACGACGAGGGTGCGCTCCTCGAGCGCGACGCGGCTGCCGCCCCGGCGCTGGTGATCGACGGCGCGGTTCGTGATGGCGGCCTCGATGCAGCGCCGAGCCCACTCGACGCGCTCGCATCCGCTCCGGCGCAGCCATCGGAAGACGCCGGGCTCGTCCACGGCGAGCGCCTCGTGGTCTCGGACTCGAACGCCGAGCGCCTTTACGTCTTTGCGGCGGACACGGGCCAGCTCGTGGCCGACTGGCCAGAGGTGGCGGTGGCGGATCATCCAGGTTTCCTGGCGCTGCCGGATGGTCGCTTGCTGTTCGTCGATGGCCGCACGCACGAGCTGGTGTCCGCGCGCATCGCCGGCGTGGAAACGCCGAGCATCCAGTGGCGCGCGGCTATCGCTGGCGAGGTCGCTCATGTTGCCGTCGACCCGGGGGCCAAGTGGGCCGTCTGCAGCTCCGCCAGCGAGCAAGCCGGACAGCCCGGCACGCTCACCGTGGTGTCGCTGCAGGACGGCACCAGCAAGAGCGCTCCCGTGATGACGGGTGAGCCCGGGGTGGCCGTCGGCGGAGATCCGCTCCTGGTCTTCCATCGTAACGACGCGCCCCCCGAGTTCGAGGCCTTCTCGTTGGATGAGCTGCGCACCGGCCAAGCGACCGCACGCTTTCGCGTCTCGATCGGAGAGGGCCCTCATGGCGAGGTGATCGCGCATTCACGCAACAAGATCGTGAGCGCGGCGGCCGACGGCATCTACGTCGTTCCGTACACCGCGACCGGCTTCGGCAGCGCGGTGCGCGTGCCCTACGAAGTCGATGGGCTCTCGGGCGGTCGCGCCTTTTACGCTCGCCTCTCGGGCGACGGCCGTTACCTGTACTCGTACCTTCGCGATGACCAGCTGGGTGAAGTGCCGTGGAGCCAATGGCGCAACGACATCTACATCGTGGATCTCGAGAGCGACACAGCGCGCCGGATTCCGGTGGGAAACGGCCTGGTGTACCGGCTGGGTGCATGCAAGGATCTCGCGGCCTTCACGCAGTACGCACCCGCGGGCGACCTGCTCTACCTGCTCGATGCAAGGCAAGGATCGGCCACCTTCCAGACAGTGATCGCGAAGGTCCCGCTCGAGGGGCTGTCGAAGGCCCCTGCCGCCGACGGCGACGTGTGGGCTTCAGAGGCGTTCCGCATCACCGCGCTCTCGAGTGACTGTCGCCACGCGTACGTCACACATGGTGGCGATGGGAAGGTCTCCGTGATCGACACCGCGCAGCAGCGTGTGGTCAGGACGATCACCACGCCCACGGCGCTCGCATACGGGGGCTACCTCGTCAGCGTGCAGACCGACCAGCCGCTGTTCGACACGATCGGGCGCTGATCGAGCCATCGCGACGCCCCGACGGGCGTGGTGCGCGCGCGATGCTCAGGTGCAGGTGCTCAGAGTGAGCACCAAGCGCGCGAGGCCGCGCTCGACGATCGGTGGCGAGCGGTGCACGGCGCCCGGAGCGCCCTCGTAGTGCTCGCCCTTCAAGAGCAGCACGTCTCCGGCGCGTGCGTGCCGGATGGCGCGCCGGTCACGCACGATTCGACGGTTGGCTTCGCGTGGGCACTCGGGTGGCGCGGCGAGGATCTCGCGCCGAATGGCGTGGGCCGGTACCCACTCGGTGCCGGGCCCGACGTAGGTCGTGATCAAGCGCAAGCGCACGAAGTCGGCGTGGAACTTTCGGCAGGCGTCCGTGCGCCGCACGGCGAGCGTCAGGCGGACGTCGCTCGCGCCGGAGACCGCGCGGAAGCGGGCGAGCAGACGCGCGACATCGGCGGTCATCCACGCGGATGCGGGCAGCGTCGCCAGCTCGCTCACGACGCGATCGACGGATCGATCGCCCCGCACGATCGCGTCGACCTCGAGCGAGGCACGCGCCGTCCACGGCTCCAGCGCTTGCGTCACCGTGGCGTCGAGCCGGCGCCGCCACACGGCGAAGTGCAGCCCGCGCTGACGGATCGCGTCCAAGACCTCGGGGTCGGGGGCGATCGCGAAGTCGTTGCGCGGGGCCACGGTCATGCACTCGGCGCTCTGTATCATATGCAATTGAATTGCATGTGATGCGTAGCGCGTGCAACTGCCGAGCGGGAGAACGTCAGTTCATCGAATCATGAAACGTCAAAATACAGCGGTGTTTGTCGGTTCCGGCCCGATCCTGTAGATCGAGAGGCATGAGCTCCGATCACCACCATGCCTGCGATTGCGCCGCGCACCGGCACGCCGCGCCGAGTGCGTCATCGACCCGCACGAGCGCGTGGACCAGCTTGCTGCCGCTGTTGGCGTGTGCGGTCTGCCCCGCCTGCCTGGCCACGTACGCGAAGCTGCTCTCGCTGGTGGGAGTCAGCGTCGGTCTGACGGAGTCTCAGCACTCCGTGATCCTGGCCTTTGCAATCGCGACGTCGGTGCTCGTCAGCGCCTGGCGCAGCATACGCTCGCGCCGTACCTGGCCGCTCGCGTTGGCGCTGCTCGGCTCCAGCTTCGTCCTGATCGGGCACCTGTCCGGCGAGCTGCATGCTCTGGAGTGGCTCGGCGTGCTGGTGTTGCTGGTATCGGGCGTGGTCGAGCAGCTTCGTGTGCCGCGCGCCCACGTGACCGCCTGACGCGCGTACCGGTGGCGTTCGTCGGGCTGCTCAACGCAGCCTGACCTCGGTCTCGCAAGAGCCGTTCAGCCCGTTGAAGTGGCCAAAGCGCGCACGCACGGCGAAGTCGCGTAGCGTGTTCACGCCGGGCTCCTGCGGCGGGATGTAGATCACCGGATTGCCGCCGCTGTCGCGCAGTGGCTTGCCCTCTCGATCCCGGAGCTTGCCGAGCGGCTGGCTCGCGAGCTGCTCCATGGTGACGGGCCCGCTGCCCGTGTACACGGCCGCGATCGCCTCGGCGCGGAAGGCGGAGTCTTCGGCGAACGAGTCGAACCAGAGGTGCGTCACGTGCCAGGTGATCTCCGCCTCGGCCGTGCCGTTCACCGGGACCACGATGCCGTACGTACCGTCGCCGGCCGTGCACGTGAAGTAGTCGATGTCGATCGCGTGCCCCAGCTCGAAGGGGATGACGGCGCCGTCGGGCGCGGTGAGCGTGCCGGTCTGCAGGAAGCTGTAGCCACGCTCCTGCATGCGCTGCACGAGCTCCGCGGGCGCGTTCACGTTCCGCGCGCCCGGCTGCACGGCGTGACTCTGGAATCCGACCTCGTCCCAGCGCTGCGAGGCCACACCGTCGAACACGAGCACCTCCGCGCTCGACGGCACCAGGTCGACGACCGTGGGGGTGGTGGCGACGACCGCATCGTCGCCGTCCCGTGTGCGCAGGTGGAACGAGGACACGCTGAGCACCGCGTGCTCGTAGCGCACGAGGTAGCCATCCGCGAAGCGCTCTCTGGCGATGCCATCGCGCGTCTCGACACCGCCGTTGGCGCGTACGACGACGCGTCCTTCGCTGCCGGCATCGACACCCGAGCACGCCGAGGCCGTCAGCAACAGGAGCAGCGGCACGCATTCTTTCCAGCCAGGCATCAGTTCAACTCCGCGCGGAAGGCATCGGGACGGCGCAGGCCGAGGTACCACTGAAGCGCAAACGACGAGCCTTCCTGGGCGCACGGGTTGTCGAGCCCGCGGAAGTCGTCGAAGCTCACGAACTCGAACCAGCGCTCCGGATGCAGCCACACGCGCAAGTGCGCTCCGTCGTCCATGGGCAGCGCGCTCGCCACGGTGACGTTGTCGACCCGCCGCCTCGCCTCGAGGTTCTTCGGCATGTCGGGTGCCGACGCGTCGATGCGCATGCCGCACGCAAACGCCACCCGCTCCGTGCCTCGCGTGGCTTCCCCGCGCGCGTACGCGTGGTAGCCGTGCGCGCGCGACTGTGCGTCGGGTGCCTGCGGGGCGTCCAGCACGATGCTCAGACGGTCGAGCGGACCTGCTTCGCTGACCAGCATGCCGGTCGACAGCTCGGGCCCGAGCACATCGAATGCCACCTGCGTCAGGTACTCGCCCATGACGTCACCGTCCACCAGCGTCTGCGAGTGCGCATGAGCGCGCGAGAACAACGCGCTCAGGGCCGAGCTCGCGCGCTTCGGAGGGCGCAAGTAGAGCGGTCCGAGCAGCACCACGGCCTCCTCGAGCCGCAGCGTCCAGCCGTTCGCCAACGCCCACGAGCGTGTGCCCGCGTTGGCGGTGGCGAAGCTGAGTGTGCCTTCGACGCGGCGGCCGGGTGTGTCTTCCGCACCGCACGCGGTCGCAACCGAGATCAGGATGGCGAGCAGCGATCGCTTCATGATTCTTGTCCCCAGTCAGCCGGGTCGAAGTAGACGCTCATCGTGAGCATCCACTGCCTCGGCGCGCCGGCGCTGAAGTGTCGTGCCGGCAGCATCGAGCGCGGTGCTTGCGGGTTGAAGTTGGACACGTGGTGGAACTCCGCCTCGCGGTAGCGGGCGTCGAACAGGTTGGTCACGGACGCGCTCAGCTCGAGGAAGCGGTAGCGGGCGCCCAGCGCCAGGTCGATCAGCGAGTACGGCGCCGCCCACTGCGCGAGTGGCAGCGGACGCTTGCCGACGTAGGTGACACCGAGGCTCGCGTACGCGCGCAGCGCAGCGAGCCAGGGAAGCGTGTGGTGCACCACGGCGTCGCCGCGCACCAGCCAGCTGGGGATGAACGGCAGGCGCGGCCCGCGGAACAGCTCGTACACCGCGGCTTCCGGAGGCGGGAGGTGCGCGCGTGTGTAGGTGGCGGAGCCGAGCAGATCGAACCACGACGTATCGCGCGCGCGCACGCTCAGCAGCGCGCCCGATCGCTGCGATGCGCCCACGGGCTCGTTGCGCCCCTGCTCGGGGTTGAAGACCAGGTCGCGCGAGACGCGCGTGAAGAACACGCTGCTGCGCGCCTCGAGCCGCACGCTGCCGAGCCAGGGACCGTAGGCGAGGCCCGTCTCCGCGGCGGTCACGCGAGCGAACGGCGCCGCCTCGGACTGCGAGAGCGCAGCGCCATCACTCGAGCGGGCGCCGCGGCCCACGCTCAAGAGGGCATGCAGGTCGGGCGTGAGCGTGAGGTCGAGCGTGCCTCGAGGCGAGAATGCGAAGCCGTAGGCGTCGATGGTTTGCCGTGACAGCCGCGGGCCGATCCGATCCAGCTCGGGCAAGGAGCGCTCGACGACCTGAAACGCGAAGGCGTCCGCGCGCATGCCGAGCATGAAGCGCAGCCTCGCGAGCAGCCGGGCGTCGAGGCGCGCGTGCGCGGCGACGTTGGTCTGTGCGATGCCGCGATCGAAGTCCGTCAGGTACGGGACGTCGAGCTCGCGGCGCACGCGGTCCATCACCACCGAGACGCGATCGTGACGCGCATAGACGCCGACCTCGATATCGTGCTCTCTCGCGAAGAGCGTCACGCGCCGGCGTCCGATCGTGCGCAGGCCGAGCGTCAGCGCGTCGGTCCGGCCGTCGAGCAGGTCGCCGCGTTGGGGGCCGCCGTCGAGCCGCGGATCGAGCGTGAAGCCCGTGTAGTTCTCCCGCGTGCGCAGCTGGCGGGCCGACATGAAGAGCTGCCCACGCAGGTAGCTCGGTCCACGCGTGCGCTCCAGGATGGTGGAGATCTGCGCGCGCGCGCCGCTGCCACCCTGGTTTGGATCGGGCGTGCAGAAGAACTGCGCGTCGGCACTGTCTGCACAGGGGAGGCGGCGCGCCGCCACGTCATCGGCTCGTACCACGCCGGCCGTGTCCCAGCGCTGCGCGCTCACGAACGCCAGCGTACGCAGGAAGGTGCCGGCGCCCAGCTTGGCCTCGTATTGCCCGATCGCGCTCGCCTGCGCGAAGGCGCGCTGCGGGCCGAAGCCGTCGCCGCGCTCGAGCGCCACCGCGGCGAACGTGCGCGCGCGCTCGTCCGCGGGGCGATAGCCCAGAAACCAACGCCGCCGACCATACTTGCCCAGGCGCACGGAGCTGGCGAGGCCGGGCTCCGGCAAGCCGAGCTGAAACTCGGCGCTGCCCGCGACCGCGAAGTCAGCTTGCTCCGGATCGAACGGACCCTCGAGCACGCGGACCTGGCTGACCAGCTCCGGGATCAGGAACGTGACGTCGGCATAGCCGTGGCCGTGGTGGTTCGAGACCTCGTTGAGGGGAATGCCATCGACCCGAAGCTCGATGTCTTCGCCTTCGCCGGCATCGAAGCCGCGCAGGTACATGCTCGCCGTGTGCCCCTCGCCGCCGTGGTTCGTGAGCAAGATGCCCGGCGCCAAGGTGAGCAGGTTCTGCGCGCGGTCGCGCGGGACACGCCGTAGCTCGCCCACCTCGAGGCGGAAGTCGCTGGCCGCCACCGACTCGCCGTGCGGGTCGCGCTTCACGGTGGCGCGCGCACCAAACTCGTCGCTCTGGGCGACGGCTTGCGCAGCGGTGGCCAGCACGACGAGCGAGCTGCCGAGCGCGCGCAGGCTACTCACGCTCGTCCGTGTAGGAGCTGGGCACGCCGACGAGCGTGAGGTCGTGGGCAGGCGCAGGGATCGCGAGCTCGGGTTCGAGCTGAAGCGTTCGCAGGCGCAGCACGAGCACTCGCGGCGCCGCTGGATCGCTCAGGTACGCAAAGGCGTGGCTCAGGGCGACGCGGGTGTGGGCTGCTACCGGCACCGGCGTACTGCGCACGATCCGGCCGTCGTGCAGCTCCAGCTCGTGCGCGCTGCCGTCGAGTGTCAGCACGATCGCGGTCTCGCCTTGCCTGCGCAGCTCGAAGGCGGCGATGTCGCTCGCCAGCTCGACAGTTCGCGGCGGCGCGCCTGTGCCCGAGAGCAGCCACAGGCCGCGTGCACCGAGCTGCGCCAGCGCGCCCTCGAAGCGCGCCGTGGTACGCACGGCCTGCACGGGCTCGCTGGTGACGAGCAGCTGGGGCACGAACACCTCTTGCGCGCTGTCCCACGTCAGCTGGAGCACGCCCTCGGCGCAGGCCACGAACACGCGCTCGCCCTGGGCGGCCGCGCCGCGCGCCTCGCTGCAGCCCGGGAACTGCGAGCGCGCGACGGCAGGGTCGATGACGGGGCGCTGGCTGAGCTGCGTACCGTCGCTGGCTATAAGCTGCGCGCGCGCGACGATCGCCACCCCACGGTTCACCGCGGGGCGCAGCGCGATCATGGTCGGCGCGAAGCTCCGCGCGGTGATGCTGCGTTCCTGGAAGAACGACGCGGCACCCGCGCTCGCGTCGTAGGCCGCGACCCAGCCGTCGCTGACGAGCAGCGAGCTGAGCTGCGGCATGCGGAGCTGCTCGGTCATCAGCTGATGTTCGCCGCGCACGATGTGGAAGTGATCGATGTGGCTGAGCAGCCACTGGCCGGGGTCGACCGCATGCAGCACGCCCTGCGCAGGGTCGAACGCGTAGCCATAGCGTCCGCTCGCGCCGGCCTCGAGCTGCGCACGCGCGGCAAACGGAATGCGCCCGGCCAGCGACGATGTGTCGAGGTCGTAGAGCGTGAGCTCGGGTGCCGACGCATGTGAGATCAGCAAGCGACCGAGCGAGTACTCGGGC
>DASUME010000912.1:0-6952 GCA_036277895.1 Polyangiales bacterium | reverse complement strand
GTCCGGGATCGTGATCGTGCAGCGCGCCCCGGCGGCCTGGATCGCGGACAGGTCGTAGAAGTCCGAGTCTCCATAGAAGACCGAGCCTTCCAGCGTGGTGCCGTAGGTGATGCCCTTGGCCGCGGTCGCCTTGGTGTCGTTGTCCTCGTAGGCGTCCGTGCAGAAGCTCGGCTCGATGCGGAGCGTGTACGGGATACAGCTGTTCGAAGAGCTCGCGTCCGACACCAGCACGTAGTGAGCGACGCCCTTCTTGACGACGATCGCGTAGCGGTACTTCCAGGGCCCATCCAGGGGGTTGCCGTCGGTATAAGCCAGACGCGTGTTCGTCGCGTCGTAAAGCTCGAACTTTGGCTCTGCGGCGCTGGTCGGTGGCTGGTCGTAAGCCATCGAGATGCGCACCGGCTCGGTGCGCTCGGGGATGAAGTAGTACCAGTCGTCGTCCTTGCCGGTGGTGAGCTTGCTCTGGAAGACCGAGCATCCCTCCTTCGGCTCGACCAGGGTCGACTGGGCCTTCTGATCGTTGGTCTCGAAAGGGTCTTCGACGGCTCCGCAGACTGCGCTTGCTTCGGGCACCACGCCTTCGCACTGCGCGAGCGCGACGAACGTGGTGGTGCTGCCTGGCGGCTGTACGCTCGTACCGGCATCGGACGGCGGGGAGCCCGCGTCGTTGGGGGCCGCGTTGACGGCCGCGTCCTGCGGAGCCGGGCTCGGCTTGCCCGCGTCGCCGCCGCCGTTCGTCGCGCCCGTTGGCGGGACCGCCGCTCCGCGTTCACCCCCATCGCCGCCGTTGCGCCCCTTGCCCGTCACGCCATCATCTCCTTCGTCCCCGGTCGATAGCTCACAACCGACCGCTCCCACCATCAGGCTGAGCACCAGCAAACTCGTGGACTTGCGCACGCAGGCTCCTTCGTGCGGCATCGCTGTGCGCCGCGCTCGTTGCTCTAACGCGGCTGCGCGCGGGAAGCTTGATTGGGTCACCCCAAGAGGTGCCCTCACGATTCGCGCTATAAGCGCCGCCGGAGCTGGTCATGAGTCGCTTCTGGAGTCCCGTCGTCGGCAAGCTTCACCCGTATGTGCCCGGGGAGCAGCCCGCCGACCTCAAGCTGATCAAGCTGAACACCAACGAGAACCCGTACGGTCCGTCGCCGCGCTCGATCGAGGCCGCGCAGCACGAGCTCGGGGAGCGCCTGCGCCTGTACCCGAACGCCGAGTCGGACGGCCTGCGCGCCGCGATCGCCGCGCGCTTCGGCCTCACGCCGGCGCACGTGTTCCTCGGCAACGGCTCGGACGAGGTGCTCGCACACGCGTTCCATGCGCTGTTCCAGCACGGCTCGCCGCTGCTGTTCCCGGACGTGACCTACAGCTTCTACCCGACCTACTGCGAGCTGTACGGCATCCCGTACCGCACGCTGCCGGTCGGAGCGGACTTCAGCATCGACCCGAGCGCCTACCGCGGGCAGGGCGAGCACGCCGGCATCATCTTCGCGAACCCCAACGCGCCCACCAGCCGCGCGCTCGGCCTCGAGGACGTCGAGCGCCTCGTGCAGGCGTCGCCGCGCGTGGTGCTGGTCGATGAGGCGTACGTGGACTTCGGCGCCGCCAGCGCGATCCCGCTGGTCGAGCGCCACGAGAACCTGCTGGTGGTGCAGACGTTCTCCAAGTCGCGCTCGCTGGCGGGCCTGCGCGTGGGCTTCGCGGTCGGCCAGCCGCACCTGATCGAGGCGCTCGTGCGCGTGAAGAACAGCTTCAACTCGTACCCGCTCGATCGCGTGGCGCAGGCCGCCGCGCTGGCGGCGTGGGAAGACCAGGCCTGGTTCGAGCACACGCGCCACAAGGTGATCGCGAGCCGCGAGAAGCTCACGCGCGGCCTGCTCGCGCGCGGCTTCGAGGTGCTGCCCTCGGCGACCAACTTCGTGTTCGTGCGCCACCCCGCGCGCGACGCCGAACAGCTCGCGATCGCGCTGCGCGCCCAGAGCGTGCTCGTGCGCCACTTCAAGAAGCCGCGGATCGATCAGTATCTGCGCATCACCATCGGCCGTGACGACCAGTGCGAGGCTCTGTTGAGCGCGCTCGAGAAAATTGGATGAAGCCCCATCGCCCGCGCGGCCCTGAATTCACGCCGCGCCAGAAGTTTGCGCTCGATAACCTCGGAGGCGAGACGCTGGTCGCCGGCGATCCGGAGGTCAGCTCGCTGCTCGCGCACGCGCTCGCCACGGACGACGAGGATCGCGATCGGCTCACGCACGGCTTCCACAGCTATCCGGCGCGTATGCACTGGCTGACCGCGCAGCGCGTGCTCGCGCACTTCGACGGTGCGCGCGTGCTCGATCCGTTCTGTGGCAGCGGCACGGTGTTGGTCGAGGCGCGCGCCCGCGGCATGGAGGCGATGGGCATCGACCTGAACCCGCTCGCGGTGCGGCTGTCGCGCCTCAAGAGCACGCCGATGAGCTCGGTCCAGCGCGGCCAGCTGGCTTCGCTCGGGACCGAGCTGCGCGAGGCGTCCGAGGAGCGCGTGCAGGCGCGCGAAGACGTGCGCGCGCAGCTGCCGCCCACCGAGCTGCGCTGGTACGAGACGCACGTGCTCAAGGAGATGGCCGGCCTGCTCGATTTGATCGGCCAGGTGCAGGACGCGCCGCTGCGCGAAGCCGCGCAGCTGTTGTTCTCGTCGCTGGTGGTGAAGTTCTCGCGCCAGCGCTCGGACACCTCCGAGGAGCTGGTCGAGCGCCGCATCCGCAAGGGCCTGGTCAGCGAGTTCTTCGAGCGCAAGACGCTGGAGCTCGTCGATCGCATGCGCGACTTCGAGCACGAGGCGGGCGAGGGCCCGGCCACGCAGGTGGTCGAAGGCGACGCACACTGGCTGCGCGATCACGTCGAGCGCGGCGGCGTGGACCTGGTGTTCACGTCGCCTCCGTACGGCGGCACCTACGACTACGCCGCGCACCACGCGCGCCGCTTCGCCTGGCTCGGCATGGACTCGGCGCACTTCCAGGCCAAGGAGATCGGCGCCCGCCGGCGCGGGCTGACGCCGGAGCAATTCGCCAAGGAGCTGCAGCTGTCTCTGCGTTCCATCCGCAGCACGCTGCACAACGAGGGCTGGCTCGTGATGCTGATGGGCGACGGCCAGCACGGCGACCAGCGTGTGCCCGCGGACCAGCTGGTCGAAGAGCTGGCGGACGACGCCGGCTTCGAGGCGGTGGCGATCGCCTCGCAGCGCCGCCCGGACTTCCTCGGCGGCGCCCCGCGTTACGAGCACCTGATGGCGCTGCGCACGCGCTAGCGCTAGCGCTGAGGCATGCGCTTCTTCGTGTGCCTCTCGCTCTTGATCGCATGGCCCGCCTACGCGCAGCCGCGCGTGGGGGAGGACGTGGTGTCCGATCCGGCCGTGTGGCGTGCATTCCGGCCACTGCTGATCGCGGCGGGTGACCAGCAGGCGGTCGCCTACTTGCGCGCCGGCAACCGCTTGCTGCGCAAGCTCGAGGGCAAGCTGGAGCGCGACGCGCCCACGCAGCGCTTCTACGACGCGGCCTCGGAGTCCTACGAGGAGCTGAACCTGCGCGAGCTGATGGCGCTGCTGCCTGAGCAGGACGGCGAGTTCCGACGCTTCGCGGTGCAGGGGCAAGAGACCGCGAAGGCATATCGCCTCAGCGCTCCGCAGAGCGCGGCGTTCGAGGTCGACGCAAACAGCGTGCGGCGTGGCTTCGGCGAGAGCTCGAGCGTGCTGCGTATGCGCCACCTCAAGACCAACGACGGCAAGCGCTACCTGGTGCAGTGGCGCAGCGGCGTGGGCCTGGGAGCGGTGCAGTGGGACGCGATCCTGCGCGGCGCCAGCGATGCGATCGCGCTCGTCGAGGAAGGCGTGGTGCAGCCCGCGCAGGATACGCGTGCGATGGTGCTGCGCGCGGCAGACGCATTCCTGAAGAAGACGCAGCCGATCCTGGGCGCCGAGGATCGCCGTGTGCTCGCGACCAGCTGGGCCTCGTTCCCCGAGGTCGCCAAGGTGCTGATCGCGATCGGCAGTATGGACGACGTGATCGATCTGCCGCGCACGCGCGACGGGCTCACGCACCTGCGCCTGGTCACGCACTTCGATCTGAAGCGCATGGAGGAGCGCTACCCGGAGCTGGCCGACTACCTCGACGACTTCGGCGACCTGGTCGACGTGAAGGTTCAGCTGCGCGACGCGAACGGCAACACGTTGGGCGACGTGTGGCTCGACAGTGGTCGTATGCTCGCGCGCGTGGAGGCGTACCTCCGAAACGGCGCGCTGGTGCCGAGCCGCGCGGGCAAGCCGTTGCTCGAGGCCACGCCCGACTTCTCCCGCATGGAGGCGCACATCGATGTGCACGCGCACGCGGTCGGGATCCACATGTACGTCGACGACCTGCGCATCGAGCTGGCCTACACGCCGAGCGGGGCGCTCGCGACGCGCGTGCGGCACACACCGGGCTTCCGGGTCGAGGGTCGCGCGCTGGGCCTGTTCCCCGCGGCCATGCTCGACTGGTTCATCCCCGGCGACATCCCGGGCCTGGCCCGGCGCATGTTCGACATCGCCACAAAAGGCAACGAGGGCCGCGGTGTCGTCCTCGATTACCGCTTCGGCGCGCGCGACGGGCTCGCCACGGTGGACCTGCAGGCCGGCGTCGAGGTGCTCGATACCGTGCTGATCCGCTTCGGCATGGCGATCGCGGCCGATCGCGTGATCCCGGACGAGGCCCAGAGCGCAGACATCCGCAAGCTCTGGGTCAGCTACCGCGACGCCTTCGGCCGCGACCTCGAGCGCTACGCCCGCTATGGCACGCTGGCCACACCGACTCACATCCTGCAACCGAACTGAGGGCCAGCCCACGGGGAAGTTGAGGACGGCCGCATTACTGGGTGTACGCTAGTCGAGCGTGGGGGAGTGTCCGCGTACCACGAAGGGTACGCGGTACGGATCTAAGGGGTCTTCTGGGCATGCTCGACAAGGTTCCGGCCGAACGCCGCTGGCTTTTGTTGATTGCGGTCGCCGTCGGGGCCGCAGCTGGCTACTGGCTGAAGCAAGAACAGGGCGCGCTCGTGGGCGGCATCGCCGCGGTCGTGATCGTCTTCATCATGCTCGCGGCCGCAGGCGGCGGGGATGTCTCGGCGTTGATCTCCGCGGTGCGCGGTGCAGGCGATGGGCAGCGGCCCAACCGGCCCGCCAACGCGTCGCCCGGAGAGTCGCTGCTGTTCGACCTGCTGGAGAGCGTGTCGCACAAGGTGTCGACGCTCGAAGGTCGCGCCGGCACGGCCGAGCGTGAGGGCAGCGAGCGGCGCAGCGAGCTGGAGCGCGTGCGCTTCGAGGTGGAGCGGGTACGCAGCGATGGCGAGCGCGCGCGCAGCGATGCCGAGCGGGCCAACGCCGAGCTCGATCGCCAGCGCAGCGAGGTCGATCGCACGCGCACCGAGATCGAGCGCCTGCGCGCGGAGGGTGAGCGCCTGCGCGGCGAGCTGGAGAACGCGCGGCGCGAAGGCGAGGGCAGCACGCGCAACCTCGATCAGCTCAAGACCCAGCGCGATGCGGCCCTGGAGCGCGCCACGCGCGCCGAGAGCGAGAACAACGGCGTGCGCGCGGAGGGCGAGGCGGCCCGGCGCGAGAACGAGCAGCTGCGCCAGCGTGTGCTCGCCATGCGCGGCGAGCTGACCGACCTGGAGCGTCAGGTGGCCGAGGCGCTCGGCCAGTTCGGCGAGGGCATCGAGGAGCTGTCCGCGTCGCTGGAGCAGACGCACCGCGCTGTGGGCACGCAGATGGAGGCGGCCAAGGAGCTGGGCGTCAACATCGAGACCCTGGCCTCGAGCGCCGAGGAGTCTTCGTCGAGTATCCTGGAGATGACGGCCACCAACGCCGAGGTCGCGGACAATATGTCTTCCCTCGGCGCCAGCGTGCGCGAGACGGTCTCCTCGATCGAGGAGATGGCGTACAGCATCAAGGAAGTCGCGCGCAACGTCGACGCGCTTTCCTTGACCGCGGAAGAGACGTCGTCGTCGATGAACGAGATGGACGTCTCGATCGATCAGGTGCGCTCGAACGCCAATGAGACGGCGCGCCTGTCCGAAGAGGTGGCGGTCGACGCCGAGCGCGGCGCCGAGGCGATCCTGAAGACGATCGGCGAGATTTATCGCATCAAGGAGTCGAGCCAGGAGGCGGTGAGCGTCATCTCGAACCTCGGCTCGCGCATCGACGCCATCGGGCAGATTTTGAACGTCATCGACGACGTCGCCGAGCAGACGAACCTGCTCGCGCTGAACGCCGCCATCATCGCCGCGCAGGCGGGTGAGCACGGCAAGGGCTTCGCGGTCGTCGCCGACGAGATCAAGGACCTCGCGGAGCGCGCGGGCGCCAGCACCCGTGAGATCACCGACCTCATCAAGACGGTGCAAGGCGAGAGCAAGAACGCGATCACCGCCGTCGAGCGCGGCGCGCACAACGTCGATCGCGGCGTCGAGGTCTCGAACGAGGCCGAGCGCGCCCTGAATAAGATCCTCGAGCGCTCGCATAAATCGACGAACATGGTGCGCGCCATCGCGCGCGCGACCGTCGAGCAGGCGAAGGGGTCGAAGCAGGTCACCGACGCGATCGGCCGCATCGCCGAGACCGTCCAGCAGATCGCGGCGGCAACGGCGCAGCAGGCGCGCGGCTCCGAGCTCATCATGAAGAGCGCCGAGAAGATGCGGACCATCACGCAGCACGTCGAGCGCTCCAGCCAGGAGCAGGCGCGCGGCGGCCGTCAGATCTCGAGCTCGATCGAGCAGATCTCGAACCAGGTCAATAACCTCAACGCCTCTCAGCGCACCCAGACCCGGGGCGGCGAGCAGCTCCTCGACGCGGCCCGCCGCATCGAGGACTCGGCCCGCATGCAGGATCAGGCGCTCCGCCAGCTCACGAGCGTGGCCGAGCGCCTGCATCGCGCCCTCACGTCGTAGCCGCGAGCCG
>DASUME010000911.1:0-2846 GCA_036277895.1 Polyangiales bacterium | reverse complement strand
ATCGACGAGCTGGAGCAGTCGACGCACGGCGGCGAGCTGAACGTGCCGATCGAGCAGGGCCTCTACGACCCGTCGCAGATCGCGGCCACGCTCGGCCAGGTGATCACCGGCGCCCTGCCCGGGCGCACCAGCGCCGAGCAGATCACGGTCTTCGACAGCACGGGGCTCGCGATCCAGGACGTCGCGCTCGCGGCAGCGCTGTACGAGCTGGCGCGCCAGCGCGGCGTGGGCCAGCCGATCGAGCTCGTGCCCGGCCGCTGACGCTTTGTCATCGGTGCGCAGAGCGCGCGCGCCCGACTATGCCAAATTGTCCGCATCGCGGTGCAAAGCGCTGTACTTTCGCGGCTGCCGCCCTGGACTGGGACTTGCTATGACCGTTCGCACCATGAGACCTGCGCTGCTGCTCGTCGCGCTCACCATGCTCGCCTGGTCCTACGCCCCCGCGAATCGCGCCATGGCGCAGGCGATCAATTCCAACGCGAAGATCTACGTCGGCACGGGCAAGGCGCTCGAGAACGGCTCGAACGTCTACATCAACAGCGCGCAGTGCAACGACGAGCAGTGGCGGTTCGAGCTGCAGGGCTACAGCACGCTGGTGCCCTTCCTCGAGCTCTGGGTGACCAACAACAGCGCCACCGACTGCACGCAGCAGGCGAACCGCAGCAGCGCAAACAACACCCAGCCCGTTTGCTGGCAGGTCCCGATCGGCGGCAGCAGAGAAGTGCCGTACCTCAACAGCGTGCGCACGAAGCTCACCATCACCGTGCCCGGTCGATGGATCTTCAACAACGACCGCGATCTCGACAACGACTGCGACCCGGGGATCGCGGGCACGCCGTACAAGCTGCAGTTCGTGACGCTCGCGTCGCCCACGCAGGGGAACACCGCGACCGTCACCGAGTCCAACCGCAACGCCAACCAGATCTCGGCGCTCCTCACGCTGTACAGCAAGATCCCGGTCGCGCCGGCGAACGCACGAGCGCGCAGCGGCGAGACCACGATCGGCATTCGCTACGACAAGATCGACAATGACCCGCTGACGAGGTACCGCGCCGTGTTCGACCACGCCTTGGGTGCGCCCGCCATCCCGCGCCTGATGGACGGCGGCTTCGATCTCGACGGAGGCAGCGTCACCTGCGGCACTGGCGCGTTCGACCAGCGTCCAGACGGCGACGCCGGCACCCGGTCGCCCACCGGCTCGGAGGTGATCCCTGACAACGCAATCCTCTTCCAGTCTGACAGGACCAACGGCGAGAGCGTCTCGATCGGCGATCTCGACCGGAAGGGGATCGCGCTCAACTCCTTCACGCAGGTCTCGGTCTACGCGATCGATGGCGCGGGCAATGCCGGCTACCTGAGCACGCCGGTCTGCGTGCAGCGGCAAGAGACGCTCAGCTACCTCGACACCTGCCGCGATGCTGGCACCGACTGCGGTGAGCTGGACTCGTGCAGCCTCTCTCCTCGCAATACGGGCAGTGCGTTCTGGCTGAGCGCATGTACGCTCGCCCTATCCGCTTGGGCGCGTCGCCGGCGGAGGAGCAATTAATGCTGCGCTTGTTGATCGTCGCACTCGCGTGCCTCTCCGCCTCCGCCGCCAGCGCGCGCGCTCCGGACACGTTCGAAGAGGACTACCACCCGCCGCTCGAGGTGGACTCGCCGATGTGGATGGGGCTGGAGCTGCGGGTGGGCCCGTACCGTCCCGGCAACAGCCGTGCCTTCGGCAACTACTTCGAGAACGACCGCGGCTGGATGCTGAACGTCGAGTTTGACGTCACGCTCTACCACATCCCGTACGTGGGCCAGCTGAACGCGGCCTTCAACTGGGGCTGGTCCAACTACGATGCGCGGGCGCGCCTGCCGGGTGGCGGCACCTCGGACGAGAAGACGGAGTTCACGGTCTATCCGATCGGGTTGCTCGGCGTGCTCCGCATCGATGCGCTCGCGCGGCACACCGTGGTTCCACTGACGTTCGCCGGCAAGCTCGGCTACGAGCTCGTGCGCTGGAAGGCGGTCACTGGCGATGTCACGGAGCGCGACGGCCTGAACAAGGGCCTGCGCTGGGGCGCGCAGGCGGCGTTTGAGCTCGACTGGTTCGATCGCGGCACGGCGCGGCGTATGGATGAGGACTGGGGCGTCAACCACACCTACCTGCTCTTCGAGTGGTACGAGTCGAAGAGCAAGGGCGTCGGCGACAGCACGTTTACGTTCGGCCTTGGCGCACAGTTCTGAACAGCACGGCGTGTGCCTGATCGTGGCCTACGACGGCAGCGACTTTGCGGGCTACCAGGTGCAGCCCGGGGAGCGCACCGTGCAGCGCGAGCTGGAGCGCGCGGCGGCATCGATGACGGGCCATCCGGTGCGCGTGCGCGCGTCCGGGCGCACGGACGCGGGCGTGCATGCGCTCGGGCAGGTGGTCGCGTTCGACAGCGCGCGCGACATCCACGCGCACGGCTTCATGCTCGGGCTCAATCGCGTGTTGCCGCCGGACATCCGCATCCAGCGCGCGGCCCGCTGCGCAGCCGGCTACACGCCGCGCCACGAGTCGCTCGCCAAGACCTACCGCTACCTGATCCAGCTCGGCGAGGCGCAGAACCCGCTGCTGCGGCTGCGCGCGTACCACCTCGCCCGCTGGGCGACGCTCGACCTCGCAGCGATGCGCGCCGCGGCCGCCCACATGATCGGCACGCACGACTTCCGCGCCTTCCGCCAAGCCGACGATGCGCGCGAGAACAGCGTGCGCACGCTGCACGCGATCGAGATCACGGAGCAGTTCACGGGCGACCCGACGCTGTTCGCGATCGAGGTGCGCGGGACCGCGTTCATGAAGAACATGGTGCGCATCCTGG
>DASUME010000910.1:0-7270 GCA_036277895.1 Polyangiales bacterium | reverse complement strand
CCAGCGCGGCGGCGTAGAGCGCGACGTCTCTCCAGTCGTACGCATGCTCGAACGGACCGAACGAGCGGCCGACGCTCTCGAGGTTGGGGGGCATCTTGCGGAGCTAGCGCACCAGCCAGGCTCGAACAAGTCCGGTCGAGTAAGCCGATGTCGGTTCGTTAGATCGCGAGCCTTTGGGATAGGATGAATGTCTCGCCTGAGGCTCTCGTCGAGCCTGGCCGGAGGTTCTTCGATGCCCGCGCTGACTCGCGCCGTACTCGCTCTCTCGTTGGCCATCCCATCGCTCGCCCATGCGGACGAGGCCGAGGTTCACTACCGCATGTGCATGGCGCACAAGAAGTCCGGCAAGGTGGAGGAGGCCGAGAGCGAGTGCCAGAAGGCGATCGACGCGCGGCCCGACCACGGCGCCGCCTTCTACACGCTCGCCACGCTGCAGCGGCAGCGCAACAAGCTCGAGCAGTCGCTGGCGTCGTTCAAGAAGGTGCGCGAGCTGGAGCCCACCAACGCCAGCGGCTGGGCGGGCGAAGGTGCGGTGAGCTTGCGGCTCGACAAGATCGACGAGGCGGTGGCGGCACTGCAGCAGGCGGTGGCGCTCGACCCGAAGGACACCACCAGCGTGGCGAACCTCGGCAACGCGCTGCGCAAGCAGGGCCACCCGGAGCAGGCGATCGAGGCCTACCGCAAGGCGCTCGAGAAGGACAAAGACAACGTCGACCTGCTCAACAACTACGCGGTCGCTCTGCGTGCGCAGAACAAGAACGCCGAGGCGATCGAGGTGCTGCAGCGCGCGCTCGCGAAGAAGCCGGGCGACCCGAACATGTCCGGCAACCTGGCCAAGGCGCTGCGCGCGGAGAAGCGCTACGCGGACGCCATCCCGTACTACGAGGCTGCGATCAAGGGCGGCGAGAAGGATCCCGGGCTGTGGTTCGACCTCGCGTACAGCTACGAGCAGGCCAACCAGAAGGACAAGGCGCTCGACGCGTACAAGAAGCACCTCGCCCTGATCAAGGACAAGGACCCGCGCGCCGCCAGCTACATCACCGAGACCATCGAGAAGCTCGAGAAAAAATAACTACTGGAGTCTCTCGAAGCTCCAGGCCTTCATGACGGTGTAGCGACCGTTCATCGTCTTCTCGAGGAAGTTGGTGAAGGTGTTGCTGGCGAGCAGCGCGTCGAGCAAGGCGAGGTTGGGTACGCCGATCACGACGCTCAGGTCCCAGCTCTTCTCGGCGTAGGCGTCCGCGGGCACGCCGACCGACAGCTCCTCGATGTCGGTCAGCTTCGACAGCGTCGACACCATCAGCGCGGCGATCGCCTGGCGCGTGGAGGGGTCGTTCAGTTTGAACAGCATGATGCGCTCGACCATCGTGACTCCGTGCGCGCGCTCAGAACTTGGGTGTCAGTCCGATCGCTTCGCGGGTGAGCCGCGTCAGCGTGGCGAACAACTCGTCGCCGCTACCTTTGTCGTGCAGCCATTGGCGGGCGGACTCGTCGTAGGAGAAATGCCAGCCACTCTGGCCTCCGGCAAGCCAGATCTGACGCACCGAGCCCTGCGTGTTCACCACGCAGCGTGAGCCGGTGCGGTACGCGATGTGGATGGTGTTGCCGGCGGTCTCCACGTCCGCGTCATCCGCGTCGATGGCGTCGAAGCCGTCGAGGATGCGCTTGAACGCGGCGTCGGCGAGGTGGCGGTAGCTCTGCTCGTCCATGACGCTCTTTTGTTAGGGCTCGGGGGACGCGACCGCAAGCGTATTGTCGGCGCTGCGCAGGCGAAGCAGGTAGCAGACCCCTGCAAGCACCGCAGCACCCGCGGCGCAGCGGAACAGCACCCGGCCGCCGAAGTGCTCCAGCACCGGGCCCCCCAGCAGCGTGGCGCTGATCGTGCCGAAGCCCATGCTGGCCGAGGCCATGCCTTGCACCGTGGCCCGCATACTCGGGTCGGCGTGGCGCTGGTTCTCGTGCACGAACACCGCGTACCAGACCGCAAACGTGATCGCGTGCAGCGGCTGCTGGGCGAGCACGGCGAACGGCGTGGCGGCGGATGCGATCGCCAGCCAGCGTACGGCGGCGACCCCCGCCGTCGCGGGCAGCAGCCAGCGCCTGCCGAGCACACGCGGCACGAACCACAGCGCGACCACCTCGCAGCCGACACCGATCGCCCAGGCGCCGCTGACCAGGCTCGCGCTGACGCCCGGGATCGTGCGCGCGTGCGGGCCGAAGTAGTGATCGAACACGCCGTGGCCGGCGTAGTGGAAGCCGGCTCCGAGCCATAGCCAGGCCATGTCAGGGCGCCGGGCGAGCTCGCGCAGCGCCGGCCAGAGCGGAGCTCGCGCCGTGGGCACGCCATCGATCAGGCGGCGCGAGGCGAAGCTGGCTGCGAGGTAGCCGCAGGCCGCGACCACGAACGGGATGCGCAGCTCTCGGTCGACGCCAAACACGCCGAGCGCGAGCGCGGTGAGCAAGAAACCGAGCGAGCCGAACACCCGCACGCGGGCGAACTGCTCGCGGTTGGGCCCGAGCATGCGGTAGGCGCCGGCATCCGAGAGCGGCACCAGCGAGCTCGACATCAGCGCCCAGATCACGAAGCCGAGCACGGTGAGCCCGAAGCTGCGCGCGAACGCGAGCAGCAGCATCGCGCAGGCGGCGAGCGCGGTGTTGACCTGGATCAGGCGCGAGGTTCCGAGGCGGCGGTCGGCGAGCGCACCCCAGAGCGGCGGCGCGAACAAGCGCGACAGGGGCAGCAGCGCGAGCAGCCACGCGTACTGGCTGGGCCGAAAGCCGCGCGCCTCCATCGCCAGTGCGAGCAGCGGCAGCACCGCACCGAGCCCGCCGTACGAGGCGAAGTAATACAGCCGCAGTGCGCTCACGTGGGCGCGAGTCTAGTGCGTTGCCGAGCGGGCGCACTGGCGGTACGAACCGGCGGAGAGGTGACGGGATGGAGAAGGCGGAGCTAGCGAAGCGCGTGGTCGAGGTCGCCCTGCGACGGGGCGAGTTCAAGCTGCGCTCGGGGCAGATCTCGAACGTGTACTTCGACAAGTACCAGTTCGAGGCGCGGCCAGAGCTGCTGCGTGAGATCGCGAAGGCGCTGGTGCCGCTCTTGCCCGCGCACACCGAGGTGCTCGCCGGGCTGGAGCTCGGCGGCGTGCCGATCGCGACCGCGCTCTCCTTCGAGACCGGGCTGCCGGTCGCGTTCGTGCGCAAGGAGCGCAAGGACTACGGGACCTGCCAGATCGCCGAGGGCTCCGTGCTCGAGGACAAGCACGTCACCATCATCGAAGACGTGATCACCACCGGCGGCGCCGTGCTCGACAGCATCCGCGAGCTGCGCGCAGAGGGCGCCAAGCTCGACACCGTGCTCAGCGTGATCTACCGCGGCGATCCCGCGAAGGACTACTTCGCCGGCGAGGGCCTCAAGCGCGTCTCGCTGCTCGCGCTGGCGGACCTCGAGCCGTTCATGAAGTGATGCGCGCGCACAGCATCGCCTTCAACAAGCGATGCCGCGCCGCGAGGTCACCGGGCTCGAGCCAGTTGCGCCCGATGCGCGCCCAGTCCGGGTGCTCGGAGTCCAGGCCGAGGTCCTCGATGAACGCGCGCTCCACGATCAGCATCTGGTGCCGGTAGGGCAACAGGAAGCCGCCGTGCTCCGCGCGGATGGCTCGCGCTTCCTCGAGCGAGCTGGACCACATGTTCCAGTGTCCGCCGCACGCCGCGGGATAGAACAGCTTGCCCCACTCGCTCGCCTCCGAGCTGGTCCACAGCTCGGTCAGGTGCGACCAGCCGTTCAAGCCCAGCTCGCGCGCCAGGATCGCGAGGCAGTGCCGGCGCTGCACGTTCTCGCGTAGCGCGTCCTCCTGCAACGAGCGCAGCTCGGGCAGCGTGCGGGCGCGCTTCACGGCGGGCGGCTCCAGGCGCTCGATCTGCTTCTGCAGAAAGCGCGCACGGATCTTCAATTGCTCGACCACGTCTTCGGGATGCATGTGTCCTCCAGGTGGGCCGCTTTCCGCTCCGACAGGCCCGGGAGGTTCACATGGGGTGAACCGAATCGTTCTCGAGGGTGACAGCGTCTTTCGGCGGAGTAGGCGCCCCTCAGCACCTGCGCCGAGGTTTGCAGCCCGTCCGCCGAATGTCAACGCATCACAGCTTGCTGATCGCGTCCTTGGTCGGGCCGTGGATGATCTCGCCGTCGTGGGTGAGCAAGGTGCCCTTGATCACTTCGTCGTTGAGGTCGAGCTTCAGCTCGCCGCCCTTTGCGAACAGCATCAGCAGCGAGAGCACGTTGCGTGCGAACAGCGTGCTCGCGTCCGTGGCGAGGCTGGCGGCGAGGTTGGACTCGCCGATGATCTTCACGCCGTGCTTGATCACGGTCTTGTTGAGCTCGCTGAGCTCGCAGTTGCCGCCCTGCTCGACCGCGAGGTCGATGATCACGCTGCCGGGCTTCATGCGCTCGACCATCGCCGCGGTGACCAGCTTGGGCGCGGGACGACCGGGGATCAGCGCGGTGGTGATCACCACGTCGGCCTGCGCGATGCGCGCCGACAGGATCTCCTGCTGCTTGGCGATGAACTCCGCGCTCATCTCCTTGGCGTAGCCGCCCTGCCCTTCGCCGCTCTCCAGGTTCGGAAGCTCGATGAACTTTCCGCCGAGCGACTGCACCTGCTCCTTGACCGCGGGGCGAATGTCCGAGACCTCGACCACCGCGCCGAGGCGCTTGGCGGTCGCGATCGCCTGCAGACCGGCCACACCTGCACCCATGATCACGACGCGCGCGGGCTGGATCGTGCCCGCGGCGGTCATCAGCAGCGGGAAGTACTTGGGCAGGTTTGCCGCGGCGAGCAGCACGGCCTTGTAGCCCGCGATATTTGCCTGCGACGAGAGCACGTCCATGCTCTGCGCCCTCGTGATGCGTGGCACTAGCTCCAGCGCCAGCGTGCTCACCTTGTTGGTGAGCAGGCGCTTCACCATGTCGACATTGCGATGCGGCGACATCAGACCCACCAGGATCGCTCCAGGCTTGAGCGCGTCCGCCTCGTGCTTGCCGAGGTCCGGGTTCTCGGCGGCCTCGGTCACCTTCAGCACGATGTCAGAGGTGGCCCAGGCGTCCTTCACACCTGGCATGTCCGTGACGATCTTGGCGCCCGCCGCCTCGTACGTCTTGTCCAGGTGCGAGGCCGCGAGGCCCGCGCCAGCCTCGACGAGCACGTCCACCTTCTCCTTGACCAGCTTCTTTACGGTGTCGGGCGTGAACGCGACGCGGGTCTCCCCGGCGCGACGCTCCTTGGGCACGAAGACCTTCAACATGGCGCGGCACTATAGCGGAAGCGCGTCAGCGAGCATGCGACTTGTCGGAGCTGCGCGCATTTCTCGGCATATCCTGCCTCCATTCGCGGGCTTCGACGCAACACGCCATGCGCTTGGCGCGGGCTGCGATTAGGATGACCAGTGCGCATGGGAGCACCGCCAGCACGCCCTCGATTTTCGCAGTTTCCAAGCTCGCGCACGCGTAGCCGTCAGCCGATCGAGCTGCGCCGCTTCGCCGGGCACGTGGACCACGAAGAACGGCTCGCTCACCTGCGCATCGCGCACCTGACCGACCAGCACTTCGGCCGCGTGACCGCGCACGAGGTCCAGCAAGCTGCGATCGACCTCACCAACGCGCAGAAGCCGGACCTGGTGGTCATCACCGGCGACTTCGTCTGCCACAGCCAGGAGTACCTCGACGAGCTCGAGCAGACGCTCCAGGGGCTCCACGCGCCTGTGATGGGAGTGCTGGGCAACCACGACCACTGGTCCGGGGCAGGCGCCGTGCGCAGGGCGCTCAAGCGCGCCGGCGTGGAGGTGCTCGACAACGTGAACACCACGATCACGCTGCGCAACCAGCAGCTTCAGGTGGTCGGCCTCGACGACGCGTACACGGGCCACGCGGACCACGAAGCCGCCACCAAGGGGCTGCGCATGGACCTGCCGACGATCGGGCTCTCGCACATCGCCGAGGAGGCCGACGACCTGTGGCTGCGCGGCGTGCCGCTCGTGTTCTCCGGGCACACGCACGCGGGGCAGGTGACCCTCGCGCGCATGCACGAGCTCTTCCTCGGCAAGCTGATCGGCCACAAGTACGTGCACGGCCTCTACGGCACGCGCGAGCGCAAGGCCGACGGCACGCCGAACGGCGCGGTCTACGTGGGCGCGGGCATCGGCGCGGCGGTGATGCCGCTGCGGCTCGGCGAGCGCGGTCGCCGCGAGGTGGCCGTGTTCGAGCTGGGCGCCTCCGCCGGCGCGAGCTGGGAGAGCCACCGCGAGCAGGAGGCCCTCAAGGGCCGACCGCCCTCCGAGCGCACCAAGGAAAAGCGCCGCAAGCAGCTCGAGAAGAAGAAGCGCAAGCACCCCCCCGAGCTCGACTGACGGCGACTGCGCCGTGTTTGACGTATCCTGGGCGGGTGAGTGAGCAAGACCGGGTGCTGGCAGCCATCGCGACGGCCCTTCGGCCGCTCGACGAGGTCCGCGCGGCGCTGCTGTTCGGCTCCCGCGCGACGGG
The DNA here is from genome assembly GCA_036277895.1 of Polyangiales bacterium. GTDB lineage: Bacteria > Myxococcota_A > Polyangia > Polyangiales > DASUME01 > DASUME01. Next base: position 738 of record DASUME010000910.1, on the reverse strand, counting down.
CAGCGCTCGAGCCGACAGCGACATCGACGTGGCCGTGCTCCTGGACGCGACGTTGGCGCCAGAGCGCCCGATCGAGCGGCTGAGCCGCCTCTTGAAGGCGCTGGCCAAGGAACTCGCCGCCGACCGCCTCGACCTGGTGATCCTCAACGACGCTCCGCCCGCCCTCGCCTTTCAGGTCCTCAAGCACGGCCGGGTCGCGTTCGAGCGCGATGCCCGCGACCTGCACCGCTTGCGAGTGCGCACGTACAGCCAGCACGCCGATTACCAGCACGCGGAGAGTGTGTTTCGTGAGGCGACGCGCAGGCGTGCCGCCCGTGGGGTCGCTCGTGGTTGATGCGATCGTGCTTCGTCGCAGGCTCGATGCGCTGCTCGGCTACCTGGATCGCCTCGAGCGCTTTCGCGCGATCGAGCGAGCTACCTTCATCACGGATTCGGATACGCATCACCTGGCCGAGCGCTTTCTGCACCTGGCCATGGAGTCCGTGCTGGATATCGCGAATCACCTGATCGCCGACGCTTCGCTCGAAGCTCCGGAGACGTACCGCGACGCATTCCATGTGCTGGCCCGCCACGGTGTCATCACCGCCGAGCTCGCTGAGCCGATGCAGCGCTGGGCGGGCTTTCGCAATGTACTCGTGCACGCGTACCTCGAGATCGACCACGGCATTTCCTACGACGCCATCGAGCATGAGCTCGACGTCCTGCGCGTGTTTGCCGCCGTCGCCGCCGCCCGACTCT
>DASUME010000909.1:0-2836 GCA_036277895.1 Polyangiales bacterium | reverse complement strand
ATGCCTCACTCGCACGCGCCTCGAGCTGGGCCACCCGCTCGGGCTGCTCCTTCTGCGCTCGCTCGGCCGCACGATCGAAGCCGAGCTTGGCTTCGCCGAAGCGCCCTGCCTTGAAGTGTTGCTCGGCTTCGCCTTCCAGCTCCGACAGCTCGCGCTTCTTGAACAGCTTCCCGAGCACGCTAACGCTCCCCGCGGTCCTTCTTCTCTTTGGCTGCGATCTTCTGAAGGGCCGCTGACTTGAGGGGCTGTGACACGTTTCGGCTGCGCGACAAGGTCTTGAGCTCGTCGTCGCGCAGGTGCCCGATGAAGCGCAGCGAGATGCCGACGGGCGACTTCGGGTTGAACACCAAGGCGTGCTTGACCTCGTGGCTCTTGGTCCATTCACGCTTGTTGCCCACGTAGCGGATCACGTCTTCGCCGACCTCCTTGCTTCGCAAGATCGGGATCACCTCCGCGGCCTGCATGGCGGGCGAAGAGATGGCGGCGAACGCGACGGTCTTGTCCTTGTCGCGCACCAGGAACGCGCGCGCCGACGAGTTGCCCACCATCGCCAGCCGCAGCTTCTCGGAGCTGGTCATGTTCCGGATCCGCATCATCAGCGGCAGGAACTTCTCTTTGACCTGGTCCTCTGCCGCCTCCGGATCCTCCGTGGGCGCGACCGCCTCGGGGTCGTCGTCGTCCTCGACCAGCGCTTGCGCGAAGTCCTGATCGGACGGCAGCGGCTCGTCGCTCGGCTCCGGGATCAGCTGCCCCTTGATCGCCGCCACGTGTGCCTCGTAGGTCGGGATGTCGAGCACCACGTGGTTGCGCGCCGCGAGATCGATCAGTCGGTCCGCGGTCGACATGCGCGTGTTCTTGTTCTTGTACAGCGCCTCGATGACGCGCGGCTCGGCCAGCAGGCGCTGCTCGTTGACGCTGATGCGCTCGCTGACGCGCTCGCTGCAGCGCAGCGCGATCCACTCCAGCGTGCCGCCGGCGAGCGCGGGGTTCGCGGCCAGCCGCTCCAGCACGTCCTCGCGCTCACGAAAGTGCTCCGCGAGCCGGTCGAGGAACGACGGCAAGAGTGCGCTCTCGGTCACCGGGAGCAGCACCGCCTCGGGCAGCTTGCCGAGCGCCTCGTTCGCGCTCTTGCCCAGCGTCGGATCGGCGTCTGCAGACAGCTGCAAGAGCAGCATCACCTGCTCGCCACCCTTGACCGGCACCATGCCGCGCGCGGCCATCATGCGCGCGGGCAAGGGCGCCGCCGGGTCACAGAACTTTCGGATGCTTTGGGGAACCTGATCGATCGGCAACGGCAGCGGGGCAGGGCGAGCCATGCCCGCTATCGTAAACCCTTCCTCGATCAGTCGTAGTACTCGCGACCGAGGTGCGTGATCAGGTCCTCGCCCTTGAGCCAGCGCAGCGTGTTCTTGAGCTTCATGCTCTGCACGAACAGGTCGTTCTCGGCGTACAGGCCGGGCGCCGCCATCGGGCTCTTGTAGTAGAACGACAGCCACTCCTGGATGCCGTGCATGCCGGCGCGCTGCGCGAGGTCGGTGAACAGCGCCAGGTCGAGCACCAGCGGCGCCGCCAGGATCGAGTCGCGGCACAGGAAGTCGATCTTGATCTGCATCGGATAGCCGAGCCATCCGAAGATATCGAGGTTGTCCCAGCCTTCCTTCTGGTCGCCGCGCGGCGGGTAATACTCGATACGCACCTTGTGGTACATGTTGCCGTACAAGGTGGGGTGCAGCTCCGGCTGCAGGATCGACTCCAGCACGCCCAGCTTCGAGACTTCCTTGGTCTTGAAGCTGTCCGGGTCGTCGAGCACCTCGCCGTCGCGGTTGCCGAGGATGTTGGTCGAGAACCAGCCGCGGATGCCGATCTGGCGCGCGCGCAGGCCGGGCGCGAGCACGGTCTTCATCAGCGTCTGGCCGGTCTTGAAGTCCTTGCCGCTGATCGGCAGCTTGCGCTGCGCAGCCAGCTCGCGGATGGCGCCGATGTCCACGGTGAGGTTCGGCGCCCCGTTGCAGAAGCCCACGTCTTCCTGCAGACAGGCGTACGCATAGATCATCGAGGGGCTGATCGCCGGGTCGCTGGCCTTGAGTCCGGCCTCGAACTTCGCGAGCGTGCTGTGCACGTCGCTCTCCTGCTCGTAGATCTCGGTCGAGCCACACCAGACGGCGACCGCGCGGTCGAGCCCGTTGCTCTTCTTGAACTGGCGGATGTCCTCGCGGACGGCCTCCGCGAGCTCCCACTTGTCCTTGCTCTCCTTGACGTTCTCACCGCGCAGGCGCTTGACGAACTCCGGGAAGAACACGGCCTTCATCGGCTTGATCTGCTCGAGCTCGTCCTTGACCAGCGCCAGGTGCTCGTTCGAGAGCACCTCCGCCGTACGCGCGGCCTCGTAGGCGTTGTCTGGGAACAGGTCCCAGCCGCCGAACACGAGGTCATCCAGGCTGGCGAGCGGGACGAAGTCCTTGACCAGCGGGGAGTTGTTGTCGGTGCGCTTGCCGAGCCGGATGGTGCCCATCTGCGTCATGGAGCCGACGGGCGCAGCGAGCCCACGCCGCGCGAGCAGACAGCCGGCGATGAACGTGGTGCCCACGGCACCCATGCCGGGCAGGAGGACCCCGAGTTTGCCGGTGGCTGGTTTGATGGTCTTCGGTGACATCGAGCGCCTTTCGGTCGTGGCTCTAAAAGCGGCGGCTGGCGCCCGGCGTAGCAAATGCGCGAGGCCCTAGCAAAAACCACGTGTCCTAACGTCGCACCCAGGCGAGCCCGCGCTACGCGGAGGCGATCCCGGCCACGATCATCACACGCGATTTACAACCCGAGCCAGCGCCGCGCATCCTGA
>DASUME010000908.1:0-18682 GCA_036277895.1 Polyangiales bacterium | reverse complement strand
GAGCGCGGCGTGCGCCCGATCGGCGCCTGGTCGACCTCGGCCGCGCGCTTGAGTGCGTCTTGCCCCTTCAGCTTCTTGAAGTGCCCCGGGGCGCGCTCGTTGACGAGCCCCAGCGCCGAGCGCACGCCCGGCAGCAGCACCTCGCGCACCAGCGTGCTCTTGCCCGAGCCGCTGACGCCGGTCACCGCCACGAAGCGTCCGAGCGGCAGCTCCACGTTCACGCTCTTGAGGTTGTGCTCGCGCGCGCCGCTCAGCTTCAGCCAGCGCGCCTTGTCGAGCGGGCGCGGGTCCTGCTGCTGCGGCTTGAACGCCAGCATCTGCCCGGTGATCGATGCCGGGTTCTCGATCAGCTGCTTGGGCGTGCCCTGCGCGACCACGCTGCCGCCGAGCCGTCCACCGCCCGGCCCCATGTCGATGATTCGGTCGGCCTCCAGGATGGTCTCCAGATCGTGCTCCACCACCAGCACACTGTTGCCGCGATCGACCAGGTCGCGCAGCGCGCGCACGAGCAACCCGGTGTCGCGCGGGTGTAGGCCGATCGTGGGCTCGTCGAGCACGTACTGCACGCCGGTCAGACCACTGCCGAGCTGCGCGGCCAGGCGCACGCGCTGCGTCTCGCCTCCGCTCAGCGTGTCCGCCGCGCGATCGAGCCCGAGGTAGCCGATGCCGACGCGCTCCAGGAACTCCAGCCGCGTGTCGAGCTCCGCGAGCAGCTGGTCGCCGATCAGCGCGTCACGCCCCGCGAGCTTCAGCAGCTTCAACGCCGCGCGCGCGCCGTGCACGCTCTGCCCGACGTAGTGCGTGATCGGCTTGCCCTGCACGAGGATCGAGCGCGCAAGCTCCGACAAGCGTGTGCCCGCGCAGTCCTCGCACGGCTGGCGCTCCTCGCGCGCGTTCTTGCCGCGGCCCTTCGCGATCACCAGGTAGCCCTTGCCTTCGCATTCTTCGCAGGCGCCCTGGCGCGTGTTGAACGAGAAGATGCGCGGGTCGAGCAGCTGCGACTGCGAGGCGCTGCCCTCGACCAGCGTCAGCGCGACCTCGTCCTTGCCGCTCAGCACGCGCACGCGCCCCTCGGCGCGCTTGCCGGCGCGGATCAGCGTGGCCTCCAGCTCCGCGCCCTCCACCAGCAGATCGATGTCGTGCTCCTTGTAGCGGTCGAGCGTCAGGCCCTCGCCGATCGTCTGCCACTTGCCGTCGATGCGCGCCTGCGCGAAGCCCGCATCGCGCGCCTTGTCGAGCAGGTCGCGGTAGTTTCCCTTGCGGCCCTCGACGACACGCGCGAGCACGCGCACGTCCTTCTCTCCGAAGCGGTGCTTCAACGAACGCGCCACCTCGCGCGCGCTCTGCTTGGCCGCGAACTGCGTCGCCACGCCCACCGGCACGCCGATGCGCGCGTACAGCAAGCGCAAGAAGTGCGCGACCTCGGTCACCGTGGCCACCGTCGACGTGGCGCCACCGCGCGTGATGCGCTGCTCCAGCGACAGCGACGGCTCCACGCCGAGCACCTGGTCCACGTCCGGCCGCGGCAGCTGCGGCAGGTACTGGCGCGCGTACGGCGACAGCGTCTCCACGAAGCGCCGCTGCGCCTCCGCGTGGATCACGCCGAACGCGAGCGAAGACTTGCCGCTGCCGCTCGGCCCGGTCAGCGCCACCAGCTTGCGATGCGGGATCTCCACGTCGACGCACTTCAAGTTGTGCTCGCGCGCGCGCACGACCTTGAGCTTGCCCACGTCCGCATCGAGCTTGCGCGGCGCGCGCGGCTCGATCGCGAGCTCCTCGCCGGCCAGCACGCGCTTGAGATGCGGCGCGCTCACGCCCTTGCCACGCGCAACTTCCGCCGGGGTGCCAACGCTCACGATCGCGCCGCCCTGTTCGCCCGCACCCGGACCGAGCTCGATGACCAGGTCTGCGGCGGCTGCCACGCGCATGTCGTGCTCGACGACCACCACCGTGTCGCCGCGCGCGAGCATACGCTCCAGCACGCGCAAGAGCGGCTCCATGTCGCTCGGGTGCACGCCGGCGGTGGGCTCGTCGAGCACCACCAGCGAGCCCGGCTTCGCCTGCGCCAGCGCCTGCGCCAGCTTCAAGCGCTGCGCCTCGCCGCCGCTCAGCGTGTTCAGCGGCTGGCCCAGCGTCAGGTAGCCGAGCCCCACGTCCTGCAGCGTCTGCAACGATGCCGAGAGCTCGCGGTCGTCCGTGAAGCGCGCGAGCACACTCTGCACATCGAGCTCGAGCAATTCCGAGACGTCGAGCTCACGATGCCGCACGTCGAGCACCGGCCCGACGAAGCGCTTGCCGCCACACTCGGGGCAGCCGAAGCTGACGTCCGCGAGGAACTGCATCTCCACCGTCTCGAAGCCCTGCCCCTTGCACGCCTCGCAGCGGCCACCCTCGACGTTGAAGGAGAACGTACCTGGCGTGTAGCCGCGCTCCTTGGCGAGCGGCTCGTTGCTGAAGCGCTTGCGGATCACATCCCACGCCCCCACGTAGGTGGCGGGATTGCCGCGCGAGGTGCGCCCGAGCGGGCCCTGATCGACGTGCACCACGGCGCTGATCCCGCTCACGCCGTCGAGCTTGTCGTACGCCAGCGGGCGCGCCTCGCGCGAGCCGAGCGCCTTCTCCACCGCGGGCACCAGCGTCTCCAGGATCAAGCTGCTCTTGCCCGAGCCACTCAGGCCGGTGACGCAGTGAAAGCGGCCCTTCTCGATCGCGAGCGTGACGTTCTTCAGGTTGTTGCCGTGCGCGCCGCGCAACGTCAGCGTGCCCTGCGAGACGCGCGCGTGCTTGCCCGCCACGCTCTTCACGCGCAGCGCTCTGCCCGTGGGCGTGTCGGCCTCGAGCAGCTTGGCGGGCGTGCCGTCGAACACCAGCTGCCCACCTTGGGCGCCTGCGCCCGGGCCGAGCTCGATCACACGATCGGCCAGCGCGATCAGCTGCGGGTCGTGCTCGACCACGATCACCAGGTTGCCCGCATCCGCCAGCCGGCGGATCACGGTGCACAGCTTCGCGACGTCCTGCGGATGCAGCCCCACCGTGGGCTCGTCGAGCACGAACATGGCCGAGCTGAGCGACGCACCGAGCGCCGTCGACAGCGACACACGCTGCGTCTCACCGCCGCTCAGCGTGTTGCCCGCGCGATCGAGCGTGAGGTAGCCGAGGCCCACGTCGTCGAGCGTGGACAGGCGATTGCCCAGCTCGCGCAGCAGCAGCGAGGTCGCGTCGTCGCGCAGCTCCAGCGAGGCAACGAACTCGTTTGCCTCGCGAACACTCAAGGCGAAGAAGTCGGCGATCGTTCGACCCTGGACGCGATACGCGAGCGCCGCCGGCTTGAAGCGCGTACCCCCGCAGGTCTTGCACGGGTCGTACTTGCGGTAGCGCGACAACAACACGCGCACGTGCATCTTGTACGTGCGCGACTCCAGCCACTTGAACCAGCCCTCGAGGCCCCACCAGCCGTTCGGCCAGCCCTCGCTGTCGCCCTCGCGTAGCCACTTCTTGTGCGCGGCGCTCAGCTTCTCGACCGGCACGTCGAGCGGCACCTTCGCCTTCTTGGCGGAGCGCGCCAGCTCCTTGCGCTCGCCATCCGTCGACTTGCCGCGCCAGGCCAGGATCGCGCCGCCGGCGAGCGTCTTGCTCGGGTCGAGCACCTTGTCCCAGTCGATGCCGATGGTACGCCCGAAGCCGCGGCAGTCCGTGCACGCGCCGACCGGGCTGTTGAACGAGAACATGCCCGGCGAGGGCTCCGGGTAGACCTCGTCGCAGTGCGAGCATGCGAGCCCGCGCGCGAAGGCCCGCACCGAGTCCGCCACCACGTTGGCCCGGCCGTCGCCGCGCGCAAAGGCACCTTCGAGTGCCTCCACGAGCCGCCCGCGCTCCTCCGCGCGCAGCGTCATGCGGTCGACCACGACCTCGAACGCGAGCGCCTTCTTGCCGCGCTTCTTCAGCTCACTCGGGCGCACCTGGTCGAGATCGCGCACCTCTTCGCCCACGCGCAGGCGCCGGTAGCCGTCGCGCACCAGATCTTCGCGCACGCCCAGAAACGCTTCGTCGCTCTCGGCCGACTGGGCGTACGTGATCAGCACCCGCCGGCCTTCCCACGCTCCCAGCAGGTCCGCCGCCGCGGAGTCGGCGCTGGTGCGCGTGACCTCGTTCCCACACTTGCGACACGTGATCCCGGACGCATGAGCCCACAGACTCTTGGCGTAGTCCGCGACGTCGGTCAGCGAGCCGACCGTGCTGCGGCTGGTGCGGATCTCACCCTGGCGATCGACCGCGATGCCGGCCGGCACAGGCTCCAGCTCGTCGACGTCCGGGCGCGCCAGCCGCTCCAGGAACTGCCTCGCGTACGTACTGACGCTCTCCACGAAGCGCCGCTGGCCCTCGGCGTACAGCGTGCCGAACGCCAGCGACGACTTGCCCGCTCCGGAGGGCCCCACGATGGCGACGAGCTGGGACGGCGACAGGTCGAGCGACAGGTCGCGCAGGTTGTGGGTACGCGCGCCACGCACACGGATGGGAAGCATGAGCCGCACAAGCTAACCGGGCCGGGCCCGCGCACAAGTCTCCGAACGCACGCGAAGCGTGTACGATTTCCGTCACGCATGAGATCGATCGCCCTGGTCGCTTTGCTGCTCGGGAGCTGCGCTGCGCAGACGCCGGCGCCCGCCACGAGCCTGGGCGCCGAGCTGCCCCAGGTGGCCAGCTTCGAGAGCACCGCCCTGCCCGAACCCTTGCGTGGTGACGCGCTCGACGACCGGCTGCGCGAACGCTTCGCACGCGCGCTGCAGGCGGCCCAGTTGCAGAGCGATGGACGCCTGGCGGAGCTGGCGCTCGCGATCGCGGAAGACAGCGATGCCGCGAGCCGTCCACCGAGCTACCCGGTGGTGAGCTACCACGCGCGGCGCGTGGGGCTGGCCGAGCCCACGCCGCAGGTCTGGCTCGCGAGCGGGCCGAACACCGAGTCGCTCGCGGTGTCCCTCGAGCGCGCGATCGCAGAGGCCGCGCGCACCAGCCGGCTCACCCACGCGGGCGCCGCGGCCGCTCGCGTGCCGGGCGGCGTGGTGATGGCGCTGGCGCTTTCGAACCGCGCCTTCGCGCTGCGTCAGCCGGTGCCGCGTCAGGTCGCGCAGGGCAGCGACGTGCGGCTGGAGATGGAGCTCGCCGCCGGCTACGGCGCGCCCACGATCGCGGTCACCGATCCGGAAGGTCGCGTCACGCGCGAGTCACTCGGTCCAGACGCGCGCTTCATCTACACGCTGCACCCCGCGCGCGCGGGCGAGTACACGCTGGAGCTGCTGGCGAGCGGGCCCGAGGGCCTGACCGTGGTCGCGATCGTGCCCGTGATGGTCGGACGCGCGCTGGAGGCGCGTGCGCCCACGGTCGATCGCGGCCCGGTGGAGAGCGATGCGCGTGCGGTCACCGAGCACCTGCTCCGCGCGATCCGTGATGAGCGCAAGAAGCGCAAGCTGCCCGCGCTCGCGATCGACGTGACGCTGACCTCGATCGCGCTCGCGCACTCGCAGGACATGGTCGAGCACGGCTTCATCGCGCACACCTCCAAGCGCACCGGCGACGCGACCGCACGCATCGCGCGCGCGGGCCTCAAGCCGCGGCTCGTGCTCGAGAACATCGGCCGCGGCTACAGCGCGAGCGAGCTGCACCGCGGCCTGATGGAGAGCCCCGGACACCGCGGCAACATCCTGCACCCCGACGCCCGCCAGATCGGCATCGGCGTGGTCGCCGAACGCGAGGGCGATCGCTACGCCTTCATCGCCACCGAGCTCTTCACGCAGCTACCACCTTAGTTGCAGGTCTGCTTGAAGCCCTTGTCGGTGGTGCCGGAGCAGGTGAGCCCATTGGTGGCGCAGGTCTGGTAGGAGCCCGTCTCACCACACGCGGGCAGCTCGTCGATGAAGCCCGCGGAGCCGGTGCACACCAGGCCGATGAGACCGCCGCACTCCTTGAGCACGCCAAACTTGGGCTCGTCCTTGCCGTTGCAGTTGTAGTCGAACTTGCGCCCGCCCGGACCGAAGCCGTCCTGGTAAAAGCCGTCCTGCCCGGGGTAGACCCTTGCGCCGCCGGTGGTCGGATCGTCCCAGCAATCGTTCATGTTGCGATCGATCGGAGCAGCGACCGCCTTGGTGGCCGGCGGGCAGGTCGTGCAGACCGCGACCGGCGCACCGTCCAGGTTCGCGAAGCTGTCCTGGTCGAGGTCGGGGTAGCACTGGACCTTGATGAGGCCGTCGTCCTTGCTGCCGTTGCAGTCGTTGTCCACTTCGTCGCAGACCTCGGTCGCGCCCGGGTGCACGGCGCGCTCGTCGTCGTTGCAGTCGCCGCCCTTGACGCTCGAGCCGAGCTTGCAGGTCTCGGCCGAGTAGCCGTCGCCGTCGGCATCGAGCGCGACATAGGCGCACTGCGTTCCCGCGCACGTGTCGCGCGTACACGGATCGCCATCGTCACAGACGGTGCCGCCACACGCGGGCGGAGGCACGTACGCGTCCACGGCGGCGTCGGCGATGCTGCTGTCGATCGGCGCGCTCGGGCCGCTGTCCTTCCTCTCACTGCCCGCGTCGCGTGGCGCGGCGGCATCGGTCTGGGTGCTGCCGGTGGCATCGCCCTCGCCGCCGTCCCGTTCGCTCCCGCCAGCCGAGTCTGCGGCCTTGAACTTGTCGAAGTCGTCTACGAAGCTGCAGCCGGCGAGCGCGGCGAGCGAGAGCACGATGGCATTACGTCCCATGGTCTTCCCTCAGAACTGCATGCGCAGCTGTGCGCTGCTGCCGTTGATGCCGAGCTGCACGCGCTTGTCGCGTCGATAGTCGACCACCCAGAGCGCGGCGGTCACGCCCGCCAGCGCGATCGAGCTGAACAGCAGCCCGGTCGACGCCCGCGAGAGCGCGCGCCCCTTGTCGCGGTCGGGCTCGAAGCCGCTCGAACAGAGATCGTTCGGGCAGCGATCCTGGAGATCGCCGTGCAGGCCGTGCGCGCGCAGGCCCGTGGCGAGCGCCGCCACGCCAGCGGCGATTGCCACCGAGCCGACCACCAACGTGGGCCACCGTGGAGGCCACACCCTGGCCGCCAGCGCAGACTGCGATGCAGGTTCCGGCGAAGGCGCGGGCGCCGGCGCTTCCTCGACGGCGACCGGCGCGGGCACCGGCTGCTTCGCACGCATCGCGGCCAGCCGCTGCTCCGCCTCCAGCGTGTAGGACGTGCCCGGAAAGGTCTGCAGCAACAGCTCCAGGTCTGCGATCGCCTTGTCGAGGTCGCCCGCCCGCTCGTGGGCGCGCGAGAGGTTGATCAACATTTCCTGGCGATGCGAGAGGTCGTACGCCAGCTCGAACTCGCGCGCGGCGTCGCGGAAGCGCTCGGCCGCGAAGTGCGACTCGCCAGCCAGGTAGTGGGCACGGGCGCGCTCGTCATCGACCACGGGCGCCGCGTCCTGCGCGCGCACCGGCGGACTCATCAACGCGGCGGAGGCCACGAGCACGGCGATGGAGATCCTGAGCAGCAAAAGGTTCACTCCGGCAAGCAAGGGCAGCACCCTACCAGGCCAGCGAACAAGCGTGTGCCGCAAGCTCATTCCACGACACGCATGCCGCGGTGAGGCAGGTTGCCACGTGGGCCGGCGGCTTGTTGGATACATGCCTGCCCCAGAGTTGCGAAGCCCACCGAGCGAACGGCGAGAAATCCGGGCCCGGCGCGGGTAAGTCGTCGACAAGGCCCACCATTCTTAGCAAAGTCTCAGTGTGCAGCTGGAACACATCGGTGTAATCGGGAACTGTCAGTACGCGGCACTGGTCGACCGCACCGGCTCGGTCGTGTTTTGTTGCCTCCCCCGCTTCGACTCCGAGCCCGTGTTCAGCACGATGCTGGACGAACAAGACGGAGGGTCGTTCCGGATCGGGCCCGCGGACGGCTCGCCGGGCGTGCAGCGCTACCTGGACAACACCAACGTCCTGGAGACGCGCTTCACCACGCCGGAGGGCAGCTTCCGGGTGCTCGACTTCGCGCCGCGCTTCCTGCAGTTCGAGCGCACGTTCCGGCCCACCAAGCTTGTGCGCATCGTGGAGCCGCTCTCGGGCACCCCGCGCATCAAGGTCACGTGCGACCCACGTCTGGGCTGGTCCAAGGAAGTCCCGCGGCGCGACGTCGGCTCGCACCACGTGAAGTACCTCGGCTTCGGCGCCGAGCTGCGCCTGACCACGGACTTGCCGCTCTCGTACCTGGAGGGCATCCCGTTCGCGCTCACGGAGAAGAAGCACCTCGTGATGGCGTGGGGCGATCCGGTCGAGGAGCCGCTTCCGTCACTCTGTGACCGCTTCCTGGTGGAGACGGTTCGCTACTGGCGACGCTGGGTGAAGCACTGCGACATCCCACCGATGTTCCAGCAGCAGGTGATCCGCTCGGCGCTCGCGCTCAAGCTGCACTGCTTCGAGGACACCGGTGCGATCGTCGCGGCGATCACCACCTCGATCCCGGAGGCGCCCGGCAGCGGTCGCAACTGGGACTACCGCTACTGCTGGCTGCGCGACGCGTACTACGTGCTCGATGCCTTCCGCTTGCTCGGCCACTTCGAGGAGCGCGAGCAATTCATCGCCTACCTGCTCAATATCGCCACCGGCACCAAGGACCTCGACCTCGCGCCGCTCTATCGCGTCGACGGACGCAGCGATCTCGACGAAGAGATCCTCGCCCACTGGCCGGGCTACGAGGGCGACGGTCCAGTGCGCATCGGCAACGGCGCGGCGACGCACCACCAGCACGACATCTTCGGCGAGATGGTGCTCGCACTGGCCCCGGTGTTCATGGACGACCGCTTCAAGGCCGAGCAGACCAAGGCCACGCTGGAGCTGCTGTTCGCGCTGAGCAAGAAGGCGATCAAGGTGGCCGGCACGCCCGACGCGGGCATCTGGGAAGTGCGCAAGCAGTGGGAGCCGCAGACGTTCAGCAACGTGATGTGCTGGGCCGCCGCGGACCGTATGGCGAAGGTCTGTGCGCGGCACGCGCCCGAGCGCCAGAGCGAGTTCGCGCAGGCCGCCGAGAAGATCCGTTCCGAGATCCTGGAGCACGCCTACGACCCCAAGCAAAACAGCCTGGTCGCCACCTACGGCGGCAAGTCCATGGATGCGTCGCTGCTGCAGGCGATCACGCTGCGCTTCCTGCCCACCAGCGATCCCAGGATGCCCGGCACCATCGATGCGATCGTGAAGGACCTCGGTCAGGAGCGCTGGCTGCTCCGCTACCGCACCGACGATGGACTCGGCGCGACCACGGCTGCGTTCGTGATCTGCACCTTCTGGTTGGTGGAGTCGATGGCCGCCGTCGGCCGCGTGCACGAAGCGCGCGACCTGCTCCAGCGCGCCATCGAACAGATGGGTCCGCTCGGCCTGATGTCGGAGGACTGGGAGACCTCCACCATGCGCATGTACGGCAACTTCCCGCAGGCGTACTCCCACGTGGGCCTGATCCACGCCGCCTTCGCCGCCTCGCCCAAGTGGGACGACGTCCTGTAACTACCACTCCAGGTAGAAGTCGACGTCGGTGGCGGACAGCTTGCGCGCGACGACCTTGTGCTCGTCGAAGCCGTAGCGGGCGAGCACGCCCTCGAACACACCGAGCAGGAACGTGTCGGGGTAGAGCGGGAAGTCGCGCACGCGCACGCAGGCGTCACGCGCGCCGATCTTCACCGGCTCGTAGCTACCGCGCGTGAGCGAGACCTCGAAGCCGCGCCCCGCGATGCGCAGCACCGCGGGCAGGTCGTCGCCGAGCGAGCCGAAGATCACGCGGCCGACCATCGTGTTGAGCAGCGTCGGGTAGATGATCCAGCCCACACGCCGCACGCCTTCGTTCTTGCGCTCGTGCGGGTAGAGCCGCTGCGCCGCGTCGTCGACCAGCTCCTTGGCCTGCGCGAGCGGGTAGTTCGCGAAGTCGCGGTAGCTCGTGCGCGAGGTCAAGTGGTGCCCGTGGCTGGCGAGCTCACGGATCAGCGCGCTCAGGTAGAAGCCCTTCACGGTCACGTCGGTGGGGCTCGACGGTACCTTGGACGTACGCGCGTCGGGAGCGGGTGGAGACTCGGACATCAACACGGGGGCAAAGCTCGATCATCATTGTCGGCGAGGCCGGACTACGCGGACAGCCTGTTTCCGCAGCGCAGCACTTTTCGCAGGGGAAGCCAACCACACCCGCGTACGCTGCCGTTGGCGGGCTTGCGATCCCCGTGGCAATACGCCGGCCGGAGATGTGAGATGAAGCGCGAGAAGAGGGTCACGAAGAAAGAGCGCAAGGCGCTCGAGCGCGCAGCGGGCATCGGCCCGGCGCGCACCGCCGGCACGCAGCAGCACGAGCACACGCACATCCACTGCGTCGCGTGCGGCAAGCACCTCGACCCTGGCTCGTTCGGCGAGCCGGGTGGTCCCGAGTTCTACCGCTGCCAGCATGGCTCGGACTTCGCACACTGCGCGGAGCACGCGGTGCAGGCCAGGGCGCTCGTCGATGAGCACGACCGCACCGGCCAGCCCGTGAAGCAGGCGTCCGCCTGGCACTGAGCGGTTACGATGCGATCGTCGTCGGCGCGGGTCCGAACGGGCTCGCGGCGGCGATTCGGCTCGCGCAGGCGGGTCACAGCACGCTGTTGGTGGAAGCGCGCACGCGCGTGGGTGGCGGGCTGCGCACCGATGCGCTCACCCTGCCCGGCTTCCAGCACGACTACTGCGCGGCCATCCACACGATGGGCGTGCTGAGCCCGTTCTTCTCGAAGCTGCCGCTGGCCGACTACGGCTTGAAGTGGGCGCACCCCGCGGCCTCCGCGGCGCACCCGCTCGACGACGGCCCGTCGATGATGCTGGAGAAGTCGGTCGACGAGACCGCGCGCCTGCTCGGCGCGGACGCGCGCGGCTACCAGCGCTGGCTGTCGCCGTTCTTGCCGAATGCGCTCGGCTTGATCGACGACCTGATGGGCCCGCTCGGCATCCCCAAGCATCCACTCGCGCTGGCGCGCTTCGGCTTCTACGCGCTGCGCCCGGCCACCTGGCTGGCGCGGCGCTTCGAGACGCCCGGGGCGCGCGCGCTGTTCGCGGGCTGCGTGGCGCACTCGATCTTGCCGTTCAACTACTGGGGCTCGGGTGCGTTCGGCCTGGTCTTCCTGCTGACCGGCCACCTCACGAACTGGCCCGCGGTCGTCGGCGGCTCGGAGCGGCTCGCCGAAGCGCTCGTCGCGCACTTTCGTCACCTCGGCGGCGTGGTGCAGACCGACCGGCCGATCGCGAGCTTGAACGAGCTGCCGCCGTCGCGGGTGGTGCTGTTCGATCTCTCGCCGCGGGCGCTGGCCAGCATCGCCGGCGACGCGCTGCCGCCCGGCTACCGCAAGCGCTTGCTCAAGTACCAGTACGGCCCGGGCGCGTTCAAGCTCGACTACGCGCTCTCGGGTCCGATCCCGTGGAAGGATCCGAACACCGCGCGCGCGGGCACCGTGCACCTCGGCGGCACGTTCGAGGAGATCGCCGCCGGCGAAGCGGCCACCTGGCGCGGCGAGCTACCCGACAAGCCGTTCGTGTTGCTCTGCCAGCAGAGCCACTTCGACGACACGCGCGCGCCCAGCGGCCAGCACACGCTCTACGCGTACAGCCACGTGCCGCCCGGCTGCAACGTCGACATCAGCGCGCGTATCGAGGCGCAGATCGAGCGCTTCGCGCCCGGCTTCCGCGACTTGATCCTCGCGCGCCGCATCACCACGCCGCGCGACTTCGAGGCCGAGAACAGCAGCTACGTCGGCGGCGCGATCACGGGCGGCGCGGCCACGCTCGCGCAGCTGTTCACGCGCCCGGTCGCGCGCCTCGACCCGTACAGCACGCCCAACCCACACCTGTTCCTGTGCAGCCACTCCACGCCGCCAGGCGGCGGCATCCACGGCATGTGCGGCTACCACGCGGCGGGCAGCGCGCTCAAGCGGCTGAAGCGCGGCATCGGACCGCTCACGGCGTAGGCGGCGCGAAGTGGATCACGAGCGTGGCGGCGGCCTTGGGGCGGTTGCCGGCGCGCTTGAGCACACCGGTCACGCAGATCGGCGCGCGCTCGTTCTTGACCGTGCTCGCGCCGGCCGTGAGCGCACCCTTCGCGTCCTGCGTGAAGGTGAGGTCGCCCTCGGGTGACGCCAGCTTGCTCGCGCGGCGGCGGCAGTCGAACAAGCCCGGCAGCGAGTCGCGCACGGACTTGTGCAGCTGCTCCAGCACCGCGCGATCCTTCGCGGTGAGATCGAACGACACCTCGCCCTCGGTGCTGGTGCCGTGCGAGTGCACGCCGTCGGCATCTTCCTTCGCCTCGATGATGCCAGCCGTGGCCTCTTGCTTGCGCACCTCGGCCACGCTGCCGGCGGCGCTGTTGGTCAGCTCGAGCGCGAGCCGCACGCCCGCGGGCCGCGGCACCTCGTCCACGGCCAGCTTGCCGAACGCCTGGTCGACGCACTTCTTCATCGGCGCGAGCTCCTTGGTCGCGTCGGGCGCGCGCACCTGCAGCTTGCCTTCCTTGGGCAGCTCCAGCTCGACGTGCAGCGTGCCGACCACCTCGGGGTGGTCCTTGACCAGCTCGCCGTAGCAGCTCTTGGCGGCGGCCAGCGGCGAGCCGAGCGTCTTCGCGAACGCCTCCAGCTTCTTGCCGCTGGTCCCGGGCACGCCCTCGATCGCCATCTTCACGTCCGAGCGCGTGGTGATCCGACCGCGCTCGCCGACCTGCGCGCTCGCGCTCGCACCGACCAGCAGGATTCCAAGGATAATTCGCAGTGCTGCCATGGCCGGACGAGCCTACCACGCAGCTCCTGGCACTTGCGCTATAGAGTCGGCGCCCATGGACGTCACCCTCCAGTCGCCCGGCCAACGTGCGCTCAACAACTTCGGCTTCGCGATGATGTTGTGGGGCTGCCCCTTTCTCACCTGGTACGCGACGATCGCGATCCGCCACTACGACGGCGCACTCGTGTGGCCGAGCGCGGAATTCCTCGCACACATCGCGCTGCCCACGCTGCCCGTGGCGGGCTTCTATCTGTGCTGGGTCGCGCTGCAGCTCGCGCTGGCCGTGTTCCTGCCAGGCAAGCGCGAGCTCGGCATCGAGCTGGAAGACGGCAAGCAGCTCTCGTACGTGATGAACGGCCTGTCTTCGTTCGTGCTCACGCTGCTGCTCGCGGTCGCGCTCGGCTGGAGCGGGCTGATCGCGCCCACGTTCCTGTACGACAACCTCGACTCGCTGCTGACGACCGCGAACATCGGGGTGCTCGCGCTGTGCGGCTTCATGTACAAGATCGGCCGCGAGCAAGCGACGGACAAGGAGCGCAAGCTCAACCCGCTGGAGGCGTACGTGATCGGTGCCGCGCTCAACCCGCGCACGCGTGGCCTGGACTGGAAGTTCTTCTGCGAGTCGCGGCCCGGCATGATCCTGTGGGTCTTGATCAACTTCTCGTTCGCGGCCGCGCAGTACGCGCGCTGGGGCGCGATCTCGAACTCGATGCTGCTGGTGGTCGCGTTCCAGCTGCTCTACGTGGCGGACTACTTCGTGATGGAGGACGCGATCCTCACCACCTGGGACATCCGCCACGAGCCGTTCGGCTTCATGCTCTGCTGGGGCTGCCTGGTCTGGATCCCGTTCACGTTCTCGCTGCAGGGCCTGTACCTGGTCGATCACCCGCAGCCGTTGCCGATCGCGGGCGTGATCCTGCTGGTCGCGTTCAACCTCGCCGGCTACGCGATCTTTCGCGGCTCCAACCTGCAGAAGCACAAGTTCCGCAAGAGCGCGGACGGCACGGTCTGGGGCCGCCCCCAGGAGTACATCCAGACCGCGCGCGGCTCGCGGCTGCTGGTGTCCGGCTTCTGGGGCATCGCGCGCCACAGCAACTACCTGGGCGACCTGATGATGGGCCTGGCCTGGTGCATGACCACCGGCTTCGCGCGCATCTTGCCCTACTTCTACATCGTCTACTTCACGATCCTGCTGATCAACCGCGAGCGGCGCGACAACGACCACTGCGCTCGCAAGTACGGCGCCGACTGGGACGCCTACACCACGCGCGTTCGCTGGCGCATCTTCCCCGGGCTCTACTAAGGTTCGTGCTGCAGTACGAGCGAGAAACGGAGAGCCAGCATGAGTGTCAACGTTGTCTACAAGACGAGCGCGACGGCCACCGGCGGACGTGATGGCAAGGCCCGCACCACGGATGGCTCGCTGGAGCTGACGCTGTCCACGCCCAAGGAGCTCGGCGGCGCGGGTGGGCCCGGCAACAACCCGGAGCAGCTGTTCGCGGCCGGATACTCGGCGTGCTTCATCGGCGCGATGAAGGCCGTCGCGGCCAAGGGCGAGCACGCGAAGGTGCCCGCGAACGCCAGCGTCACCGCCTCCGTGGGCATCGGCCCGCGCAGCGAGGGGGGCTTTGGCCTGACGGTCGCGCTCGAGATCACGCTGCCGGGCGTGGAGCGCGAGAAGGCCGAGGCGCTCGCGCACGCCGCGCACCAGGTCTGCCCCTACAGCAACGCCACCCGCGGCAACATCGACGTCGTCCTGAACGTGATCTGACGCTCAGGTCTCGTTGAGCGGCGCGTAGATCACCACGGTCATGAACTTGGCGCGCACCGGCGCGTCGACCGTGCCGATCAACTTGCCGTCGCTGGTCTTCGCGTTCGCGGTCACGGTGCCCTCGGGGATGTCGATGATGCCGCCCGAGCCGACCGCCGCCGTGCCCACTTCCTCCAGCTTGGGCAGGGCGTTCACGATGTACCAGGTGCGCGAGCCCTCGACGGGCTGCGACAGCGAGAAGAACGCGCCCTTCACGCCGGCGCCCTGGCAGCCGAGCATACGCAGCTGCAGCATGCCGCGCGTGTCGTCGGTCTTGATGCTGCCCGCGCTCAGCGCGATCTTGAACGACGCATCGCCGAGCACGCTGACCACCTGCGTGGTGTCGGTGGCGAAGGCAGTGCTGAACTTCAGCAGCGTGGGGTAGCGGCCCGAGCCGGTGATCTCCAGGTAGCCGGTGAACGAGCGGCTGAACGAGGCCGGCAGCTTGAGCTTCACGAAGCCCTTCGCATCGGTGACGCCCGTCGCGTCGACCGTCGTCTCCGAGCACTCGCGCGGGTTCTGCGCCGCGCACGCGCGCACGTTCGCGCCCTGCACGGGCGTCATCTGATCGATCGCGTCGACCAGGTAGAGCGAGAGCGGAATGCTGCTCTCCGAGGTGTTCGACAGCGGGTATTCCCCCACGCACCAGAGCTCGCTGTCGTCCGTGCACTGGGCGGCGCACCGGAAGCGGAACACACACTGGCCATACGGGCCGTTGAGATCGCGCGCGCGCACGTCGTCGGCGTTCACCCAGGTGGAGAACTGCGCGCGGCAGGCCGCCTGCCCGGTCGGGGTGGGCGTCTTGCCGACGCACTCGGTGTAGGCGAGGCACTGCGCGTCGCCGGAGCAAGCCGCGTTCTCGGCTTCACACTGAGCCTCCGCGCACTCGATGCAGTCCTGATCGATCGGCATGTTGCCGATCCACTTGGAGATCAGCTTGGTGGAGGTGAGCGTGCTGCCGGCGTCGGACGACGCGTGCTCGTACAGCTTGTCGTAGTCGTACTGGCAGCCGGCCAGGAGCACGGCGCACACGAGCAGACGGTTCATGGCTCAGAAGCTCCCGTGCAGCGACAGACGTTGCGGACCGACGTCGAGCGCGAGCGACCTGCGCTCGCGCGGCCACTCGAAGGTCGCCAGCACGACCGTCGTCACCAGCGCGGCGCCCGTCAGCCCGAGCAGCGCATTGGTGGTGCGCTCGAGCGTCTTCACGCTGCCGATGTCGACACCCCCGCGCACGCATGGAGCGGCGCTGGTGGCGCGCTCGGCGCACTGGTCGTCGAGGTCGTTCAGCTTGCCCTGCCCGACGAACCAGGTGCCCAAGGCCGCGGCGCCGAATGCCGCCGTCGCGCCGAGCGCGATGTAGCTGTACTTCAGGCCGCCGGTCTTCGTGTACACCGGCTCCGTGCTGTGTTGCTTGCCGAACGGGTTGGCGGGCGGCTCGCTGGCACGCACGGCGGGCGCCAGCGACGGCTTGCGCAACGTCACGTGCAGCTCCTTCTGCTCGCCGCCCTGCACACTGAGCTTGGTGTCGTCGGCGAGGTAGTCCGGCGCGCTCGCGTGCAGCGTGTGCTCGCCGAACGGGACCAGCACGCGGCCGGCGGCGTCGTGCACCAGCGCGGCCCCATCCAGCGTGACCTGCGCCTGCTCGGGCTCGACCGTCAGCGTGTAGGCGCCCACGAACGTGCGCGAGCGTGCGAGCAGCTGCTCGACCTCCTTGCGCTGCGCGTCGGTCAGCGGCTGGCGCCTCTCTTCCAGCGCCGCGCTCAGCTGCAGCACCGCCGCCACGTAGTCGCGCATCTCGTACGAGGTCATGCCGATTCCGCGCAGCGTGCGCGCGTTGGGGTTCAGCTCGTGCGCACGCCGGAACAACACGCGCGCCTCCGGCCAGTTCTTGTGGCCGAACTCGCTCAGCGCCTGATCGATCAGCGCGCGATACTCGCTGCTGCCCGCCTCTTCTTGTGCGTGCACGGGCGACTTGCTGAGCACGCAAGCGATCGCACAAATGGAGAAAATGGACGCAAAAAAACGGCCGCGCAGGCGCGACCCCAGGCGTTCAGAAATCATCAGCGGCGAGTCCGTTCGTTCGTTCACCCGGGATCACGCTCGGCGTGGCGCTCTTCGGTGCGCGCACGGGCTTGTTCGACTTCCGCTCGCGCGGCTTGTCTCGTGCGCTGCTCACCGCGGGCTTTTCGGCGAGCGCCACGTTCACCTGCTCGGACGGCTTCGGCTGCGCGAGCGTGTCGTCGACTGGGAGCTCGAGGGCCGGCTCGACCGGCGCCGGCGCGGTGGGCGCGGCGACCGGCTGCTCGCTCGGCTGCGCCGCCGCGGGCACCTCGGACGCGCTCGCTCGTTCGACCAGCGGCGCGGCCTCGGGCTGGCGCATGCTCATGAACGCGACGCCAGCGAGCAGCGCGAGCGCCACCGCAGCGCCGCTGAGCAGCGCGCGCGTGCGGCGCCGGCGCTGGCCGATCGGCGGTGTGGGCCGAGCGATCGCACCGGCCTGGCTGTGCTGGCTGATCGGCGGCACGCTGCGCACCGCGCGCGGCAACATCGAGATCTCGATCGGCTCGCCCGGACGCATGTGCGTGAACGGCGCGAGCACACGTGCGAGCTCCTCCAGATCCTTGAAGCGCCGGCCGCGGTCGCGCGACAACGCGCGCAGGATCAGCGGGTCGAGGGCGGACGGCAGATCCGGACGCAGCGTGCGCATCGGCTGCGCGTCCTTGGTGCCGATCTTCAGGATCACCTCGCCCAACGTGGAGCCGTCGTGCGGGAAGTGGCCGGTCAGCGCGCGGTAGAGCAGCACGCCGAACGCGTACACGTCCGTGCGCGAGTCGATGTCGTTCGAGCCGTCCACCTGCTCCAGCGCCATGTAGTGCGGCGTGCCCACCAGCGCGCCGGTGCGCGTGAGCGACGACGGCAGCTCGGTCGCGCCGACCAGCTTCGAGACGCCGAAGTCGACCACCTTGGGCACGATCTTCCCGTCCTGCTCGCTCAGGATGATGTTGTCCGGCTTGAGATCGCGGTGGATCACGCCGGCCAGGTGCGCCGCGTGCACGCCGCGCATCGCCGGCACGATCAGCGCGATCAGCTGCTCGGGATCCATTCGCCCGACCTCGGCGAGCACGTCTGACAACGGCTTGCCGCGCAGGTACTCCATCACCAGGAACAGGCCGCCCTCGTGCTCACCGACGTCGTAGATGTCGACCACGTTGGGATGCTCGATGCTGGACGCGATCTGCGCCTCGCGGAGCAGGCGCTCACGCGTCGTGGACCCAGCGTGCTCGGGCAAGAGCCACTTGATCGCGACGCGCTTGCCCGTGAGCTTGTTGCGCGCGGCAAACACCGCGCCCATGCCGCCTTGGCCGAGCACGCTCTCGATCCGGTACTTCCCGGCGATCTCGGCGCCGACGCTGGGAAGCGACGTTCCCTCCGCAGGCATCCCATCCATGGCCTTCACCCCGGTAGATTCTAACAACGGCGCCGCGCGTTGAGCGAGAGCCGTTCGCTTGCGCGCCGCTACTTCGCGTTCGCGGCCGTGGTCTCTGCACTCCTTACGTACGCCCGCGTCCGTTGCTTCCTGCCCACCCGCAACGCACGCAGCAGCCTACCAAAACCGTACGCGAAGCCGAACTTCGAGCGTGCCCTGCAAGGCGACATGCGCGGTCCAGCTCGCTCCTCCTAGGTCCCCGACGTAGGCTCCGGCGCATGAAGCGGGACCTCGGTTCAGTGGTGCTGAGTGTAGTGATGGTGACGATCGGGCTGCTGCACTTCACGCATACGGCGGGCTTCGCATCGATCGTGCCGGACTACCTTCCCTACCCGGAGGCGCTGGTCCTGATCTCCGGAGTGTTCGAGATCGGGCTCGGCGTCGCGCTGCAGATCGCGCGCACACGTGTGCTCGCGGCCTACGGCCTGGTGGCGCTGTTCATCGCGGTGTTCCCCGCGAACATCAACATGGCGCTGCACCCGGACCAGCCGATCGCCGGTGTGCCCTTCCAGCCCTCTGCGCTTGCACTCTGGGCGCGCCTGCCGCTGCAGATCGTCCTGATCTTGTGGGCCTGGCGCTACACGAAGCGCGCTCAGTCGAGGC
>DASUME010000907.1:0-12678 GCA_036277895.1 Polyangiales bacterium | reverse complement strand
GCCTACGCCAACAAGGCGATCATCGGCTGCGACTTGATCATGGCGATCGGCGCGCGCTGGGACGACCGCATCACCGGCAAGCTCGACGAGTTCTGCGCGGACGCGATGAAGATCCACGTCGACATCGACAAGGCCGAGTTCAACAAGATCGTCCGCCCGGACGTCAGCCTGTGCGGCGATGCGCGGCGCGTGATCGAGGACCTGATCCCGTACGTCGAGCGCTGCGAGAGCGACGACTGGGTCGCGCAGACGGCCAAGTGGCGCACCCAGTTCCCGCTCAAGTACAAGGCCGAGGGCGGGCTCAAGGCGCAGCACGTGCTCGATCGCATGGACGCGCTGATCGACGGCAAGGACGTGGTCACCACCGACGTCGGCCAGCACCAGATGTGGGCCGCGCAGTTCATCCGCACGCGCAAGAACCGCCACTGGCTCAGCTCCGGCGGCGCCGGCACCATGGGCTTCGGCTTCCCCGCTGCCATCGGCGCGGCGTTCGCGCTCGGCCGCGACAAGCCGGTCTGGGCGGTGGTCGGCGACGGCGGCTTCCAGATGACGCTGTGCGAGCTGGCCACCGCGCAGATCCACAAGCTGCCGGTCAAGGTCGTGATCATCAACAACAACTACCTGGGCATGGTGCGCCAGTGGCAGGAGCTGTTCTTCGAGAACCGCTACAGCGGCGTCGATCTCGAGGGCAACCCGGACTTCGTGAAGCTGGCCGAGGCGTACGGCATCAAGGCGTTCCGCATCAAGCGCCCGGCCGACGTCGACAAGGTGCTCAAGCAGGCCGCGGAGTACATGGACGGCCCGTGCGTGATCGAGGCCGAGGTGGTGAAGGAAGACAACGTCTTCCCGATGATCCCCGCCGGCGCGCCGATCAGCGCGATGTTGATCGAACGCCCCAAGACCAAGCTCGACAAGCCCACGGGAAGCACCTGACATGCGCTACGAAATCCAGAGCCAAGGCGTGCACACCATCTCGTTGTACGTGGCCAACAAGCCGGGCGTCTTGGTGCGCGTCGCGCTGGTGTTCTCGCGCCGTGGCTACAACATCGAGAGCCTCGTCGTCAGCAACGCCAAGGAGCCCGGCTACGCGCGCATGACGATCACCTGCTCGGGCGACGAAGAAGTCTTCGAGCAGATCATCAAGCAGCTCGCCAAGCTGATCGACGTGGTGCGCGCCGAAGATCACACCGACGAGGACATGGTCGAGACCGAGGTCGCGCTGATCAAGGTCGCCGTGAAGCAGGAAGACCGCAGCGAGGTGCTGCAGATCGCCGAGCATTACAAGGCCAAGGTGGTCGACTTCAAGGCCGACCAGCTGCTCTTGCGCGCCTACGGCGACAGCAAGAAGCTCGACAACATGATGAACCTGCTCGGCGGCTACGACGTGCGCGAGGTCGTGCGCTCCGGCAAGATCGTCATGGCCCGCGGCGCCGCGCGCACCTAACGGAAGCGGTACACGCGCGCCTCATACGGGCCGAGCGTGTCGCGAAAGGTGTAGCCGCCGACGGTCTCGATCGTGCGGAGGGGTTCTTCGAGCACCTCGATCGCGCCGCTGGCGAGCTTGCCCTCGATGCGGATCCAGCGCTCCACCGTGCTCGCGCTGCCGTTGACGGCGAGGATGTAGTGGCCGTCTTCGCTGCTGCGCCAGCTGGTCTCCAGCGGCGCAGCCGCGCTGACGCTGAACCCGAGCGGGTTGATCTCGCCCTGCAGCACGTGGGTGAGCTTCGTGAGGCGCGCGTTCTGCGTACGCAGCTCCGCCCGAACCTCGGGAGTCGTGCCGTCAGGGATCACGCACGTGCCGTCGCAGCCGTTGGCCGTGAAATAAAAAATACCCCGCGCACCGCCCACGATCGCGAGCCAGAGCTGTGCACGAAACTCGCCCGGCGTGAGCTGCCTCGACGTGCCGTAGTGCTGCGAGGTCTCGATGTAGGCGAACTGCGGCTTGTCCGGCGCCCAGCGACGCAGCTTGGCAAACGTGAGCGGGAGCGTCGCCAGCGCGTCTTCCACGCGCATGTTCTGCCCCACGAACATCTGGCTGATCGCGTAGATGTCCTGCGATGCCCAGTCCTCGAGCTCGACGTAGCGCGAGTAGAAGTCCTTGGTGTGTCGATCGCCGCGACCGTAGCGGAAGTAGGTGTCGTGCTCGCTCAGCACGCTCCAGCCCGCAAAATTCACGAACAGCGGCCGTGGCGTGATGCCCGCGGCGCGCAAGGCACCGGCGCGCTCGGCGATCGAAGCGAAGGGGTCGATGTCGATGGGCTGCCCGCGGCGCGGTACGTCGGGCTCGTCGAAGAGCAGAAACGCGAGCAGGCCGGCTTCGCCGTTGTCCGCGCTCGGGTCCGCGCGCGGCTCGCGGATCATCTTGAGCCCGAGCGCGTTCGCCTTCGCCGTCCAGGCCTCGACCTCCGTCGGGCTCGCCGCGTCGGGATCGTTCTCCGAGCGAACGCGGATGACGGTGTTCACGCCCGCGTCGGCCCAGCCCGGGAAGCTGTCGGGCCACTGGTAGTCGGCGGCCAGCGGAAACAACTCGCGCAGCGAGCTGGGCGCCTCGGGCCAGCGGGTCGCCGGCAGCCAGTTACCGGAGACCGGGATCGCTCCCACGTCGCCGAACGCGAGCGCGACCTCGCCGAGCCCGTGGCGCTCGGCGTCCATGCCGTGGTCGCGTCGCTTGCCCGCTCGTGCACCTTCGCGCAGCAGCCACTCGCGATGGTCGTTGAGCAGCGTCCAGTCAACGCCGAGGCGTACGCCGACCGTGTCGCGGCGGTTGTCGTCCCAGTCGCCCACCACGGGCTGCGCGCCGCGCACGCCGAGCGCGACCCGTGTCTCGGTCCCGTCCTCGTCGAGCAGCACGAAGTCGCCGTCCGGCGTGAACACGCCCACCGTGTCCCTGCCGTCGCCGTTCCAGTCGCCCGCCACCGGGACATCGCCGCGCTGGCCGAGCTCGAGCACGTCGGCCTCTCCCTCGCTGTTCGCGTTGCGCAGCGAGAACACGCCGTCGCGGAACACGCCGACTGTGGCGATCCCATCGCCGTCCCAGTCGCCCACCACCGGCGTGTCGCCCTGCTGCCCGAAGCGGAACGTCAGCGGCGCGGCATTGGCGTCGAGTACGTTCGAGAGCTCCCAGGTGCCGGCGCGGAACACGCCGGGCGTCTGTGCGCCGTCGCCGTCCCAGTCGCCCACCAGCGGCGAGTCGAAGGGCGCGCCGAACACGAACGTGCGCTCTTGGTCGGGCTCGTCCCAACCGGGTCGCTGCATGCGCAGGCGCCAGGTGGCCGTGCCGGGCTCGAACAGCCCCACGAAGTTGCCGCGACTGCCCAGGCGCGCATGCACGCGCATCTTGGGAGCGGCCCCCGCGCCCTCCCCGTCAGCGTCGGAACACCCCAACAGCAGCACGAACAACGTGATCCAGACGCCACGCGTACTCATCTGCGCGCGAGGATAAACCACAAATCGATCAACGCAGCGTAGCTTCGAGCCGTGCGGCCTCCAGATCGAGCTTGTCTTCGCGCAGCTGTGTCAGTTCGTGCTCGATCGTGCCGTGGTGACGGATGCGCAACAGCTCGGCACGCTGCGCCACGGTGATCGAGGACAGCGCCTCGCGATAGCGCCGCGCGTGCTCGTCCTCGCCGTACGCGCCGCGGCCTGCGCCGAACGTGCTGTGCTCGCGCGCCAGCTCTTCGTAGTGCTCGAGCAAGCGCGCGAAGGCCGGCAGCTCGGCGAGCTCGCGCGCGTAGCGCTGCTGCAGGTGCTCGACCGCGGCACGCGCGAGCAAGCGCTCGAGGCGGTCGCGCTGCTTCGGCTCGCTCTCGTCCTCGTGCTCGCCGAAGCGCAGCCAGCGGATCAGCGGCGGCAGGCTCAGCCCCTGCAACACGAGCGTGCACAGGATCACCACGAAGGTGACGAACAGCAGCAGCTCGCGCTCCGGGAACGGCGCGCCGTTCGCGAGCACCGGGATCGACAGCGCGGAGGCCAGCGAGACCACACCGCGCATGCCCGACCACGCGATCAGGAACACGAAGCGCGGGTTGGGCGGTGTGGGCTGCGCACGCCGGCGCGCCGGCGAGATGCGCATCACGTACGCCGCCACGAACGACCAGCCGATGCGCAGCACGATCACCAGCGCACTGATCGCGAGCCCGTAGCCGATCGCACGCGAGATCGACACGTTGCCCAGCTCGCGCACCATCACCGGCAGCTGCAGGCCGATCAGGATGAAGACCATGCCGTTGAGCAGGAACACCAGCGTCCACCACACGCTGCTCGCCTGCACGCGTGAGCGCGGGCGCAGGAACTCGTGCGAGCGAGAGGACAGGTACAGCCCGCCCGCCACCACCGCCAACACGCCAGAGGTATGCACCTGCTCGGCGAGCAGGTAGATCAAGTACGGCGTCATCACCGTCAGCGCGGCATCGACGGCGCCCGTGCTCGGGATGTGGTGATGGAGCCAGAACACCACGCGCGCGAGCAGGAGCCCGATCGCGACCCCGCCGATCGACAGGATCACGAACTGCAGCGTCGCCTCGCCGGGCGAGAACTCGCCGGTCAGGATCGCGGCCAACGCGAAGCGAAACACGATCAGCGACGACGCGTCGTTGATCAGGCTCTCGCCTTCGAGGATCGTGATTGCCCGCTTGGGCACCGGCAGGCCCTTGAGCACCGACGAGGCGGCCACCGCGTCGGGCGGCGAGATGATGCCGCCGAGCAGAAAGCCCACCGCCCACGGGAAGCCTGCGAGGTGCGCCACCCACGCGACCACGCTGGAGGTGAAGAACACCAGCCCAAAGGCCTGGATCAAGATCGGACGCCGGAGCCGCGAGAAGTCGTGCCACGAGGTGTACCAGGCGGCCTCGTAGAGCAGCGGCGGCAGGAACACGAGGAACACCAGGTCTGGTTCGAGACGGAGCTCGGGCAGGCCAGGGATCAGGCTGACGGCGAGCCCGCCCAGCACGAGCAGGATGGGGAACGAGACCCGGAGCTTACTGCTCAGGATGTACAGCAGCCCGATCGCAAACAGCAAGGAGAGGACCAGCAGGACTTGGTGGTGCATAGTGCCGGGACTGCTCAGCCCTTACTTTCGGAACCGGGACCGCGCAAACACGGAGAGGCGAGCGTGATGAGGCGACTGATCTTGAGCTTGGCCTTGGTACTCCCAGTCGGCGCATGGACGGCCTGTGGGGATGACGACGAGGGCACGAGCCCCCTGGATGGCGGCTCGGTCGATGCGGGCCTCACGTCCGATGCCGGGCTCGATACGAGCGCGGATGCCAGCGTCGACGCGGCGACTTCCCTGTGCACGAAGTACGGCGGCGCCGCGGGCGTCGAGCGCGCGATCAAGCGCTACGTGCTCGAGGAGCTCGCCACCGACTGCCGGATCGGCCTGCACTTCACCATGCTGCCCGCCAACCGCCTGGCGCGGTTCAGCGACTGCCTGAGCATTCAGGCCCAGGAGCTGTTCGGCTGCCCGGGCGTCACGTACGCCGGCAGCAAGTCGCCCAACGGCCTGCCCTGCCGTGACATGAAGACCGCGCACACGGGCCTCGGGCTCAGCGCCGGCGACTTCGACGCCGTACTCTCGGACGTCGCGAGCGGCCTGCTCAAGGCGGGCGTCGCACAGGCCGACATCGACACGGTGGCTCCGGTCCTGCTCGGGCTCGAGCCGGCGATCGTCGAGTCGCAGGTGCCGACGCCGAGCCAGTCGTGCGAAGTCGACGCGAGCACGCCGGTGGACGGAGGATCGGATGCGGGTGGTTGAGCGCCTGCCCTGGTACCTCGGGGGTGCGTTCGCGATCTCGCTCGGGCTGGTGGCGGTGGCGCATACGCCGCTCGGCCAGCCGGTGCTCGCCTGGCTCTCGCCGGCGTGCCCGGTCGACTTCGGCAGGCCCGAGGAGCTCGAGCGCGCGCGCGTGCAGGCGATCGCCGGGCGACGTGGCGCCCAGGCGGAGCGCACGCGCCCTGCCCACGAGTTCGAGCTCGGGCAGAGCACACGCGCGCACGTCGAGGCCGCGCTCACGCGCCAGGGTGGGCGTTGTGAGCCGGAGCGCGCCGACACCGCGCTGCGCTGCTCGCTGCCGGACGCGCAGCTGTTCGCGCAGTTCGCGGACGGCAAGCTGGTCGCGCTCGACTCGCTGCGCAGCGCGGCGGATCCGTCGCGCGCGCTCGCCTGGCTGATCGGCCTGGAGCACACGCTGTCCGCGCGCGTGGGCGAAGCGACCGCACGCTTCGGCAGCTTCGAGGCTGCCGCGCTGGGCGCACGCTTCGCGCAGAGCATCGTCGAGTACCGCTACGCCAACTACGTGGCCCAGATCAGCGCGCTCAACACCGGCGACGGCATCAAGCTGCGCGAGCAGTACCAGACGTTCTAGTTATTGCCCTTGATCTCGAGCAGCGTGACGTCGAACACGAGCATGCCTGCGGGGGCGCCCGGACGTCCGCCGTAGGCGAGCTCCTCGGGGATCCAGAAGCGACGCGTCTCGCCGACGACCATCAGCTGCACGCCCTCGGTCCAGCCCTTGATCACGCCGTTGAGCGGGAACTCCGCCGGCGTACCGCGCGTGACCGAGCTGTCGAACATCTTGCCGTCGGTGGTCCAGCCCGTGTAGTCGACCTTGACCAGGCTGGTCTCCTTCGGGTGCTCGTTGCCGGTGCCCTTGGTGAGCACCTTGGAGGCGAGGCCGCTCGCGGTCTTCTCTGCGTCCTTCGGCGCCGCCTTCACGTCCTTGGGCGTCTCCGGCGTCACGATCTCGAGCAGCTCGATGTCGAACACCAGCGTGCCCTGCGGCGCGCCAGGACGATCGTTGTAGGCGATCTCCTTCGGGATCCAGAACCGGCGCTTCTCGCCGACCGTCATCAGCTGCACGCCCTCGCCCCAGCCCTTGATCACCTTGTCGAGCGGGAAGACCGCAGGCTCGTTGCGCGTGACCGAGCTGTCGAACAGCTGCCCGTCCGTGGTCCAGCCGGTGTAGTGCACCTTCACGGTGTCGGTGGCCTTGGGCTTCTTGGCGACCTTGCCCTTCTCCAGCAGCTTCGACTGCAGCCCGCTCGCGGTCTTCTCCGCATCGGCGGGCGCCGCGGCCACATCGGCGGGCGTGGTGGGCGGATCCGGCATCTTCTTGAAGCCGACCAGCTCGACGTCGAACACCAGCATGCCGGCCGGGGCGCCCATCTGGCCCTTGTACGCGAGCTCTTCCGGGATCCAGAACCGGCGCTTCTCGCCCTCGACCATCAGCGCCACACCCTCGGTCCAGCCGGGGATCACGCGGTTGAGCGGGAACTTCGCGGGCTCGGGCTGCTGGCCGGGCATACGCGCGACCAACGAGCTGTCGAACATCTTGCCGTCCGTGGTCCAGCCCGTGTAGTTCACGGTGACCTCATCCCAGGCGCGCGGCTTGTCGCTGCCGGTGCCCTTCGACAGGACCTTGCTGGCCAGGCCGCTCGACGTCTTCTCGGCGTCGGCCGGCGCGGCGGCGACGTCCGCGGGTGCGGGCAGCTCTTGGGGCTTGGGCATCTCGGGGATTCCTTTGTTTGCAGCGGCGGTCGCGGCCTCGGCCGAGGCGTCTTTGACCAGCTTGGTTCGTTTGCGCTTGGTCTGACAGGCCGTCAGCACCAGCGCGAGAGCGAGCAGCCAGTGGCTTGCACGTAGCGACATGGGCGAGCGTGGTAGCACGCGTGGCCCGAGGGGCATCCGGCTCCGCCCGCGAAGTTTCCAGGCGACTTCACGGGCTACAGCGCGAACGTGATCGCACGCACTGCCAGCGCGCTTGTCAGGCGCGCGCTGCCGCGGTGGGCCTCCTCGCACGCTTTTTTCCGCGCATACTTTTGCTTCTCCGGCCGGCCACGGTTGAACGCTCGACCCGTTTTCGATAGAGGAAGTCATGCGCATTCGCCAGCTCGCACTCGCCGCCACGATCCTGAGCGCGCTGTGCAGCTGTGGCCACATGCGCGTGGGCTCGGCCCCGCGTGCGATCCGCAGCAGCGCACGCGCCGAGCGCCACTTGCCGCGCGAAGAAGGGCGTCCTCACGCGCCGACACCGCTCGCGCATGCGCCCGTCCCGCCGCATCCGTTCATGGCGCGCCACGGCGCCAGCTGCATGCACTCGGATCCGTACACCACGAACACCTATGCGTGGTCGGGCCCGCTCGGTCACGAGCCCGAGGTGCAGTCGCGCTCGATGGGCTTCCTCGGCGGCGAGTGCCCCACGATCAACTTCGACAGCCACGGCCGCATCATCACCGTGTGCGTGCGCGATCGCAGGCCGTCGCTGGTGCTGCTCGATCCGAACACGCTGACGATCCTCGACCGCCACTCGCTGCCGCGGCGTCGCACGCCTCTGCTGCGCTTGCGCAAGATGCTCTCGGACACCTCCGGCGGCGCGTACTTCTACCTCGATCAGCACGACCGCGCGGTGGTCGGCACCGCGGACGGAACGATCGACGTGATCGGCATCGAGGAGACGCCGGAAGGTCCCCGCTTCGCCCTGCACGAGAGCATCGACGTAAAGCCGCACCTCGCGCGTCAGGACGGCACGGTCGACAAGATCACCGCCGTGCTCCCGGACTACCAGGGCACGTACTGGTTCTCGACGCGCTACGGCAAGGTAGGCACATTCACGCCCGAGCACGGAGTGCAGATGGTCGAGCTGCCCGGCGAGCAGCTGCAGAACGCATTCAGCGTCGCGCCGGACGGTGTGTACGCGGTGACCGATCACGCGCTCTACCGCTTCATTCCGGGCGGCCACGGCGAGCCGCTGATCTCGTGGCGCGAGGTCTACGATCGCGGCACGCAGAAGAAGCTGGGCCAGATCAACCAGGGCTCGGGCACCACACCCACCCTGCTCGGCGACGACTACGTCGCGATCGCGGACAACGCCGAGCCGCGCATGAACGTGCTGGTGTACAAGCGCGACGGCGGCGGTGCCGTCTGCAAGACGCCGGTGTTCACGCCCGGCGCGAGCGCCACCGAGAACACGCTGATCGGCCACGGCCGCTCGCTGATCGTCGAGAACAACGCGGGCTACGACATCTTCCGCACCATGCGGCGCGGCAAGACCAGCGCACCCGGCATCGCGCGCATCGACGTGCGCGCCTATGAGACGGGCTGCGACATGGTGTGGGAGAGCCAGGAGATCTCGCAGACTACGGTGCCCAAGCTGTCGTCGCAGAACGGCTTGATCTACCTGTACACGAAGAAGCCGAACGCCCCGAACAACGCGGACGCGTACTACTTCACCGCGATCGACTTCACGACCGGCCGCACCGTGTACCGCGTGCTGACCGGCACCGGCGTTCGCTACGACAACAACTGGGCCGCGATCTCGCTCGCCCCGGACGGCAGCGCCTACGTCGGCGTGCTGAACGGCCTGATCCGGGTGCGCGACACCGCCCCCGTCACCGGCCCCACCGCCGGCGTCGCGGCCGTGGGCATCCGGCTTCGATAAGTACATCCGTAGTACAGCGCCCATGTACACTCCGTGTCCACGCGGGCACCTGCAGCCTGAAGATCATTCGATTTTCTAGCCGGCACGGGGCTCGCTAACCGGAGCATCATGGACTCGTTCTCGCCCCTGCGCCGCCCTGGCTTCCGCGCCTTCTTCGCGACCCAGCTGCTCACCGCGTTCAACGACAACCTGTTCAAGAACGCGGTCGTGATCTGGATCAGCGCCAGCCAGGCGAGCCTGTTCGGCGTCTCGCCGGCCGCGATGATCAGCCTGTGCTCGGCGGTGTTCATCGCCCCGTTCTTCCTGTTCTCCGCCACCGCGGGCCAGCTGTCCGATCGCCGCGAGAAGAGCTCGGTGGTGCGCGCGGTGAAGCTAGCCGAGATCCTGATCATGGCGCTCGCGGGCGCCGGCTTCGTCTTCCACTCGCTGGCCACGCTGCTGGGCGCGCTGTTCTTGATGGGCACGCACTCGGCGTTCTTCGGGCCGGTGAAGTACAGCATCTTGCCGCAGCTCGTGGGCAGCGATGAGCTCGTCGAGGGCACGGCGCTGGTGGAGATGGGCACCTTCCTCGCGATCCTGCTCGGCACCCTGGGCGGCGGCATCCTGGTGCTGATGCCCCACGGCGAGCAGTACGTCGCGCTGACGGTGGCGGGTGTGGCGCTGATCGGCTTCGGGCTCAGCACGCGTGTGCCGAAGCTGGCCGAGGGCGACCCCAGCGTGCGCGTCGGCCTCGACCCGGTCACGCCCACCGTCGAGATCCTGCGCATCGTCAAGAAGACGCGCGCGGTGTTCCTGTCGGTGCTCGGCATCTCGTGGTTCTGGTTCTTCGGCGCGGTGCTGCTGTCCGTGCTGCCGGTGTTCGCGCGCGAGGCGCTGCATGCGCACGAGCACGTGGTCACGCTGTTCCTGGCCGTGTTCTGCGTGGGCATCGCGCTCGGCTCGGTGGGCACCGAGCGCATCTCCGGCAAGAACCTGGAGCTCGGCCTGGTGCCGTTCGGCTCGATCGGCCTGACGCTGTTCACGCTCGACCTGTACTTCATCGACGACGTCAGCGCGCAGGGCGCATTGCTGGGCTTGCAAGGCTTCCTCGCCACGGCGCAGTCCACCCGCGTGCTGATCGATCTGTTCGGGCTGTCGGTGTTCGGCGGCTTCTTCTCGGTGCCGCTCTACACGCTGATCCAGGAGCGCTCCGAGGCCGGCAAGCGCTCGCGTGTGGTCGCGGGCAACAACATCCTGAACGCGTTGTTCATGGCCGTGGGCGCGGGCCTGCTGGCGTGGCTGTTCTCGCTGGGCGTGCGCGTGCAGACGATGTTCTTGATCCTGGCCGTGCTCTCGGCGGCCGCCGCGACGTACATCTTCACGCTGCTGCCCGAGTTCTTGATCCGCTTCCTCGCGTTCTTGCTCGGCCGCGTGATGTATCGCTTGAAGGTCACCGGCCACGAGAACATCCCGGAGACGGGCGGCGTGGTGCTGGTGTGCAACCACGTCGCGTTCAACGACTTCATCGTGATCGCGGGCTCGGTGCGTCGCCCGGTGCGCTTCGTGATGGACCACAACATGTTCAAGCTGCCGGTGGTGTCGAGCATCTGCCGCGCGGCCAAGGTGATCCCGATCGCGCCCGCGCACGAGAGCGCCGCGCTGATGGAGGCCGCGTTCGTGAAGATCGCGGAGGAGCTGCGCGCGGGTGAGGTGGTGTGCATCTACCCCGAGGGCAAGATCACCAAGACCGGCGAGATGAACACGTTCAAGACCGGCATCGAGCGCATCCTGCGCGAGACGCCTGTGCCGGTGGTGCCGATGGCGCTCGACGGCCTGTGGGGCAGCTTCTTCAGCCGCAAGGGCGGCCCGGCGATGCAGAAGCTGCCGCGCCGCTTTCGCAGCAGGCTGACGCTCACGATCGACGAGCCACTGCCCTCCACCACCAGCGCACGCGAGCTGGAGGACAAGGTGCGGGTGATGTTGCCGGTGTTCAAGGCCGCGGAATGACCCTCGACCGGGAGTTCCTCTCGCTGGTCGCTCGGGCCGCGTTCGCCAACCCCTTCAGCGAGGAACGCGACCGGCTCGACGCTGCGATCGGGGAGACGCACGCGAGCGATCCACACGTGCTGGAGCGCGCCTCGGCGCGGCTGGAGCGTCACCTGGAGCGCGTCTCTCGGCTGACCGAGTACGGAGCCGAGGATCGCGAGGTGTTGTTCCCTGCGCTGCTGTTTGCGGTGTTCCACCGCTACATCGATCAGCTCGACCGGCTGATCGCCAAGCCCGGCAAGGTGCGCTTCGCGCGCGAGCTGATCGCGTCGCTCACGGACCGCGGCATCGAGCCGCCGATGGCGAAGCGCGCGCTGGAGCTGTTCTACCAGATGCGGCGCGCGCACCTCGCGATCGGCACGCGCCTGATCGGCGGCGGCGCGAGCATGCGCAAGCTGCGCGAGGCGCTCTGGAACAGCGTGTTCACCCACGACGTGCTTCGCTACGAGCGCACGCTGTGGAGCAAGCTGGAAGACTTCTCGATCCTGCTGCTCGGCGAGACCGGTACCGGCAAGGGGGAAGCAGCGCGCGCGATCGGACGCGCGGGCTTCATCCCGTTCGACGACGCCAGGCAAGAGTTCGCGGCGCGCCCGGAGGCGCTGTTCGTGCCGGTGAACCTGAGCGCCTACGCGGAGACGCTGATCGAGTCCGAGCTGTTCGGGCACCGACGCGGCGCCTTCACGGGCGCGATCGACGATCGTGAGGGCGCGTTCGCGCGCGTGCCCGCCTACGGCACGCTGCTGCTGGACGAGATCGGCGAGGTCAGCCCCGCGATCCAGGTGAAGCTGTTGCGCGTGCTGCAAGAGCGCACGTTCGTCCCCGTGGGTGCGCGCGAGGAGCTGCGCTTTGCAGGGCGTGTGATCGCCGCCACCCACCGCTCCATCGCCAGCCTGCGCGCCGACGGCCGCATGCGCGACGACTTCTACTACCGCATCGCCACGCACACGATCGCGGTGCCGAGCCTGCGCCAGCGGCTCGCCGAGAGCGACGACGAGCTGCCTCGGCTGGTGGCGCACATCTGCGCGCAGATCGCGGGCGAAGCCGTGCCTGCGCTGGCCTCCAGCGCCGTCGAGACGATTCAACGTGAGCTGCCCGATCATTCCTTCCCGGGCAACGTGCGCGAGCTGGAACAGTGCGTGCGACGCGTGGTGTTGACCGGGCACTGCGCGGCCGAGCCGCCCCCTGCCGACGAGCTACCCGAGCTGACCCGCGGAGAACT
>DASUME010000906.1:0-2057 GCA_036277895.1 Polyangiales bacterium | reverse complement strand
GCAGGGTGCACGTGCTGTCGGCGTGCTGGATCGTGATCTCTGCCTGGGCGAGGCCCTGATCGCCGCGCAGATCGATCACGCGGCCGCTGACGATGCTGCGGTCGCGCTTGCCGTGCGCGCGCGCCGGCGAGATGCTCGGCTCGGTGGGCTCGCGCAGGCGCTGCTCGGCGGCCGGATCGAGCGCCGGGCTGCGCAGCCGCTGCGCCATCACCACGGCGACCAGGATGGCCAACGCTGCCAACAGCAGCCACGCGATCGGCACCGGGCGCGCGGGCGCGATGCGCACTGCGATGCGCGCCTCGGAGGCCGGATAGGCACCGGTCGCATCGCCTTCGGTGCGCGCGGTGACCTCGAGCACGCCCTGCTCGAGATCGACCCATAGCTCGCTGGCGAACATGCCCTGCACGTCGGTCATCACGGTGGCGAGGTGACGATCGCCGCGGAACAAGCCGACCGGGACCGCGCCGCGCGCCAGCTCGGCGTGCTCGCTGCCATGCGTGAAGGCGCGCCCGCGTACGCGTGCGGGTTGGCCCGCTTCGATCTCCGGGCTCTCGGCCTGCAGCTCCAGGTACACCGCACGCTTGCGCACCACACGCGCTTCGGTCTGCGCCTCGGCACGCCGCTGATCGCGCAGCGACTCGATGCGCACCAGGCCGGCGCCGGGTGGCCCCATCTTCGAGGTCGGTACGCGCACGCGCAGGTGGCCGCCGCGGTCGGTGACGCCGCTGCCCAGCTCGCGGCCGGCTTCGTCCCAGACGCGCATCGAGACCTCGTTGCCGCCGACGTCGGACTCCGCGATCGCCTCCACGATCAGCTCGGGTGCGTCGAGGTCGATCGTGTGGCCGAGCGGCAGCCGCAGCTCGAGGCGCACGTCCGAGCGTGCGCGCTCGACGCGCCGCTCGACGCGCACGCCGCGGTGCGTGTCGTCGCCGGCGAACGTGGCGAGCAAGCGGTAGTCGTGCTCGGGATCTGCGATCTCCAGCGAAAAACGCCCATCCGCATCGGTGGTCACCTGCGTGCGCCAGGGATCACCGGGCTTGTCGACGGGCACTGCTTCGAGCGCGAGCAGGCGGCCGGACAGCGGCGCGCCGAGCTCGTCGCGCAGCGCACCGGTGATCGAGACGCCGACGTCTGCGTGCGCGACACCGAGCTCGATCCGGCTCTCGCCACGCACGCGAACCATGGGCTCTGCGCGCGCGACGCTGCAGGCCAGCACGCTCAGCGCGAGCAGCCTTACCAGTGCGCGCCACAGTGCGAGCCAGCTGACCACGGGCGCTAGCGTAGCGCGCAAGGCGCTGGCGTAGGCGCACGTTTACGAGGCTCCTTCATTGCGGTGCTCGCAGCGAGGCTTGCAGCGTCTCGGCCCACAGCCACGCACCCACGAACGACGTTGCCTGACGGCGTCGGCGCTTGCGATGATCCGAGGACACCGTGGGGAAGCGACTCGGAAAATGGCCGCTCGTGTCGGCGCTGGTCTTCGCGCTCGGCTGGTTCGTTCCGCTTTCGTCGCACGCCGACTCGCGCGGAGACTTCTTGATCAAGATGTTGGCGAGCTCCGATCAGTTTCGCGTGCGCACCCAGGCTGCGCTCGCGCTCGGATCGCGTCCGCCCGAGCCGGCCGCCGTGAGGGCGCTGGTCGGCGCGCTGAAGGATGAGCACCCGGCGGTGCGCGCGGCGAGCGCAGGCGCGCTCGAGATCCTGAAGGACCCGGGCTCGCTGGTGGCGTTGAAGTCGGCGCGCAAGGACAAGGACACCAGTGCGCGCAACGCGATCGAGCACGCGATCGCGACGCTCGAGAGAGCCGCACCGACGCAGCCCGAGCCGGGGGGCAGCTCCACGTTCTACGTCGCGATCGGCACCCCGAGCACGCAGGCCGGACTCGCGGGCACGGCGCTGCGCGAGCTGCGCGAGCACGTGATCAAGGAAGTCTCGATCCTGAGCGGCGTGCGCATCGCCCCCGAGAACGAGGGGCAGGCGGCAGCTACCAGCGTGCTGCGCAGCAAGAAGCTGGTCGGCTACTACCTCGACAGCTCGGTGACGAAGATCGAGCAGAAGCC
>DASUME010000905.1:0-8841 GCA_036277895.1 Polyangiales bacterium | reverse complement strand
GTGCTCGAGCAGACGATCGATGCGCAGCTTGCCGTGCAGCCGCTCGGCGGTGCGATCGTGCGCCCACACCTCGACCCCGAAGCGCTTGCGCGCGGCCTCGGCGCCGCCGACGTGATCTGGATGGTGGTGCGTGAGCACGATCGCCTTGAGCTGCTTGCCCGCGTCGAGGTGCGACTGGATCCAGGCCTCCCCGCGCGCCTGCTCCTCCGGGTACACCGACGCCGGCTCGATCCAGACCAGCTCCTGGGTGCCGATCAGGTACGAGTTGGTGTGCGTCGCCGGTGGCACGGTGGGCGTGCGCAGCGGGAGCCTCGCCACGCCGGGCGCGATCTCCGTAGCCTCGAGGGTCATCGCGGCTCAGCGTAGCGCGTCGATACGCGGCACGCGCGGCGACTTGGGCACCTCGAGGCCGAGCTGCGCCGCATAGTCGCGCAGCGCCTCCGTGCCCGCGCTCGCGAGCGGGAACATGCTCGCCTGCTCGGCCTCCGGCAGCACCGAGATCGAGCGACCCTCCGGCTTCTCGCGCGGGTCGCCGACCACCGCCATGCAGGCCTTGGTGATCGCCTTGAAGGTCTCGAACACGCCCTTCGCCCGCACCGCGCAGGCGTCGATCTGCGTCACGTTGTCCGGCACGCCGAGCGAGGTCGAGAGCGCGAGCCGCGACAGCGCGTTGGGGAGATCGCGCTTGTTGTACTGGACCACCAGCGGCATGCGGCTCGGGTCGTCGCCCTGCAGCAGCAGGTTGGCCTCCAGGTTGCGCAGGCTGGCGATGTCGGACTCCAGCGCGGCCGGCTGGCTGTCGACGACGAACACGATGCCATCGACGTTGCGCAGCACCACGCGCCGGGTCTCGTCGAGCGCGATCTGGCCCGGCACGGTACAGAGGTGCAGGCGCATGCGGTAGCCGCGGAAGGTGCCGAGATCGACCGGCAGCAGATCGAAGAACAGCGTGCGCTCCGCCTCCGTGGTCAAGGAGACGAGCTTGCCCCGGTGGGCCGGGTTGCTGTGCTTGTGGATCTGCTCGAGGTTGGTGGTCTTTCCACTGAACCCGGGGCCGTAGTAAACGACCTTGAACTGAATCTCGCGCGTTGCATGGTGGATGCGCGGCATGCCCACCTCTCGGTTGACCTACGACAACAGGTTACCTGGGGCCCGACGCTAGCACGAACGACGGTTACACGTGTACAAACAGGCATCACTTGTTCAGCGGCATCTTCTCACTCTGTTCGTATCCTTACTCGGAGCATCCTGCGCCCATCCGTCCCCCGAGCAGACCGCCGCGCAGTTTCGCGAGCTGTCGCGCCACGAGGCGGAGCTAGCGCGAGCCGAAGCCGAGCGCGGCAAGCTCGTGGCGGCGCAGGCCGACGAGTGCGCGCCCCCGGTGCACGACGCGACCCAGCGCGTATGTGGCGAGAGCGCGGAGGTGTGCACGCTGAGCAAGGCGCTGCACGACCGCGACGCCGAGACGCGCTGCCTGCGCGCGCAGGACGCTTGCCAGGCCGCGCGTGAACACGTGCGTGCGCGCTGCAAATGACGGAAGAGCGTGGCTCGCCGCCGGGCCTGCTCGCGGGCGACGCGGTGCAGGCGATGGTCAGCGTGATGATGGCGGGCCTCGTGATCGCAGCGACGGTGTTGCGCTCCAGGTTGGCGCACGCGGGCTTCGATCTGATCCTGCTGCTGTTGCGCACCGCGAGCGTGGCGATGGTGCTGCGCGCGCTGATCGCGCTCTGGCGCTGGCTCGCGCGCATCGGGCGCGATAGCCGCGCACACACCTACTCGCTGGCGTGGTCCGACGAGGAGCTGCGCTACGGTACGCGCACGATGCGCCGGGACGACGTGATCGGCATCGTGCTGCCGGAGCAGATCGCGCAGCGTGGTGCGGTCTCGCTGCAGCCGCTCTACGTGGTTGGCCGGCCGCCGGAGTTCTGGGAGCTGCCGCATTACTTCAATGCGGAGCTGCTCGCGGCGCGGCTCAAGCGCTGGCGTGGTACCCCCGCGGCCACGCCACCCGACTTCACGCCGCCGAGCGAGGGGCCCGAGCAGCGCTACACGCGCGCGGCACACGGGCAGCTGCGCGTGGGTGAGGTCGCGGTGCCGGAAGGAACGGGCTACCGACTGCGCGCGCCGTATGGCGTGGTGTTGGCGCTGGTGTTCGTGATCGACGCGGTGCTGCACGCGGGCCCGCGCTTGCTTCCGGCCGCGTCGGCCGCGGCGTTGTTGGCGCCCGCCTCGATCGGGCTCTGGTTTCTGTGGATGCAGCGCCGGCGCAAGGTGCGGCTCGGCATGGCCATGTTGCTGACGCCGGAGGAGCTGCTGGTGCGCGGGCCCCACGGTGCGGTCAGCCTGCCCTGGACGCAGCTGCAGAGCGTGGAGGTGGCCACGCGCCAGGCCTGGTCGCCGTTCGTCGGGCGCTACCTCGTGCGCAGCCTGTGGTTTCAGGCGCTCGACGGCACGACGATGCAGTTCGACGGAGCGTTCCTCGGCTGGCCGCCGGAGGTGATCGCGGCGCAGGCCGAGGGCTATCGCACGGGCACGCTGGCGTCCCAGGGCTCCGGCGGCGGCGGCGGGATCTCGGGCACAGACGGAACGATCACCAGCGCTCTGAGCGCGACTTGAGCGTTCGCCTCGATCGGGAGGCGCGTCGAGGACCGCAGTAGCGACAGCTGCGTGTCGCTCGGCGAGAGCGCGAACCGCTCGCCGTCGATCGTGAGCGTCGTCGGCTGGGCGACGGTGAGCCAGACCGTGATGCGCTGTTCGCCCGCGAAGCGCGGCAGCTTGATCGCCGCGTCGGCGCCGGGGCTGCAGCCGTCCTGGCACGTCCAGCTGCCGACCTTCACCGCTTCGATCGCGCTCGTCGGCGCGCCGAGCTCGGACCACAACTTCACCCCGTGGGGCAGCGAGCTCTGCATGCCGAGGTAACGGCGGATCAACGGGATCAGCCGAGGATCCTGCAGGGCACGGAGCGCCGCGGCCTCCGCATGACGCGCAGGGGCGTAGCGCTCGTTCTCCAGCTGCGCATGCAGCGCATGCAGCGCGCGCGGGCCTCCGAGCGATCCGAGCGTGCGCGCTGCCTCGTCGCGCAGGCGCACGTTGGCCAGCGCCACGATCGCGGGCTCGACGCCTAGCTGTGAGTCGAGCTTCGCGAGCGCGCGCAGCGCATGGAGCCGCGGCTCCTCACTCGCGCCCTCGTCGGCGATCAGCGCGGCCAAGGCCGGCACCGCGGCCTCCTCGTGCGCACTGGCGAGCGCGAGCGCCGCCCTCCTCTGCCGCGCGAGCGGCGCGCTCGCGACGGTGGTCAGCAACGACGGCTTCAGCTCGACGTCGCCGAGCTCGAACGCGGAGATCGAGGCCTCGGCGCGCACCTCGGCGTCGTCGTCGAAGCGCGCTACGCGGGACAGGGGCTCGCGCGCCTCCGGGTCCTGGACGAGCACGCGTGCGGCCTCCGCGCGCACGGCGGCACGTGCGTCGGCGAGCGTGGGCAGCAGCTGCGCGAGCGGCACCTTCGCGCCCAGCTTCGCCTGCGCCAGCGCGCTCGGCATGCCGACGCCCTCGCTGACTGCGATCGCCTCGTTGCGCGTGATCGACGCCAGGAAGCCGTCGAGCTCGCCGCGCAGCGCATCGCGACGCGCCGTATCGGCGAGGTTGTGCAGCTCGGCCGGATCGTTGGCCAGCTCGAACAGCGCGCAGTGCAGCTCGCGCGCGCCGCAGATCAGCTTGTAGGCGCCGTCCGTGATCATGTGGCGCGCGTCGATGCTCGCGAAGGCGTACTTGGGGCCGGGCCCGCCGAGCAGCGCCGGGCCGAGATCGTCGCCGCGCATGTGCGCATCGCGCGGCACACCCGCGGTGCTCAGGATCGTGGTGCCCACGTCCGTGAGCTCGACCGGGGCCTCGATCGTGCGCGGCGCGACGGCACCCGGTGACGACCAGAGCAGCGGCACGCGCACCTGCTCGTCGTACAGCGAGCTGCCGTGGAAGCTGCCGCCGTGATCGCCGAACTCCTCGCCATGATCGGCGGTGACGATCACGGTCGCCTTCGGGCGTGCGGCGCGAAAGTGCACGATCAGCTCCGCGATCGCACGATCGGCCGCGCGCACCTCGGCCTCGTAGCGGCCGCGCTCGCTGCCGTCGTGCGGAATGTCCGCGGGCGGGTCGTACGGCTCGTGCGGCTCGAAGAGGTGCACCCACACGAACAGCGGCCGCTCGGGATCGGCCTCCTTCAAGTAGTCGTCGACCTCGCGCACGCGCTGGTCGGCACGCGCGAACTGCTCCTTGCGGTACTCGAAGCCGAAGCCGCGCTCGGCAAGCGCCGCGAAGCTCGCGCCGTCGACGAAGAAGATCGCCGGCGGGTAGAACGCCGCCGTGCGGTAGCCGTAGCGGCGCAGGCGATCGGGCAGCGTCTGCGGGTTGCCGAGCTGCTGGCCGAGCTCGATCAGCGGCTTCACGAACTTGCCGGTGAGCAGGCTCGCGAGCGCATACGAGGTATGCGGTGCGGGCGTGTACGCGTGCGTGAAGCGCGCGCTCTCCTGCGCGAGCTTGTCCAGCTCGGGCGTGACGCCGCGTCCGAGCAGATCGGCGCGCAGCGCATCGACCGTGATCAGCAGCGTGTCGCGATCGCGCAGGTCGACGCCGGGGCGCGCGGAATCCGTGCTCATGGACTTCGCCTGTGCACGGTGGCGCGTGGGCTCCAGCAGACGAGTGATGCGCGCGGTCCAGGGCGCCTTCTCGCGCACCGCGAAGCCCGCCGTGGGATGCGCGGCGAGGCGCACGGTGGAGAACGCGCCGAGCAGCACGATCGCCAGCGCGATCCAAGGCGCGCGCGGCAGCGTCCACGATGGCGCCCAGAGTGCGACATAGCTGACGACGAACAGCGCCAGCACGGTCAGCGCCAGGTGAAACGCGGGATACCCACGCGGCAGGATCAACACATCGGCGAGCAGGATCACCTGCGCTGCCGGCAGCGCGAGCACCCAGCCGCGGCGCGGGCGCCACGCCAGCACGACGTACGTGGACAACGCGGCCAGCACCGCGAAGCCGGCGACGGCGTACGGTCGGCCCGGCAGATCGTGCACGCGCCGTCCCGCCGTCAGCAGCCACGCAGTCCAGCCGCTGAACGCGAGCGCGCTCAGCGCGACCCCCACGCGTAGCCAGCGGCGCGAGCTCGCCAGCCACAACACGCCGCCAAGCGCGAGCACACCGAGGGCGGCCAGGCCGAGCGCCGCGAAGACGTACAGCACGCGCTCGCCGAGGCTCAGGAACAAGCCCTCGGCGTGCCCCAGCACCCACACGATCTCGAGCGCCGCCAGCCCCGTGGCCGCCACCAGCAGGTTGGGCAGAACGGACTTCATTCAGCCGGCTGAACGAGTCAGGGCGACCAGCGCACTTCCTGGATCTCGTAGCGCTTGACGCCACCTGGCGCGTGCACCTGGACCTCGTCGCCGACGACGCGCCCCACGATCGCCTTCGCGACCGGCGACGTCACCGAGATGGTGCCCTTGTCCGTGCTCGCCTCGCCCGGTCCCACGATGCGGTAGCTGATCTCTTTGTCGGTCTCGAGCTCGACCAGCGTGACGTAGGCCCCGAACTTCACCTTGTCCCCGGAGAAACCGGTAGTGTCGATCACCTCGGCGCGCGCGAGCTGGTCCTCGATGTCCATGATGCGACCCTCGACGTGGGACTGCTTTTCGCGGGCGGCGTGGTACTCCGCGTTCTCCTTCAGATCACCGTGGAGCGCGGCCGTACCGATCTCTTCCGAGATCTTCGGGCGCTCGCCCTTCAGGTGCTTGAGCTCGATCTGAAGAGCGGTGTGCCCTTCCGGCGTCATCGGAACGCGTTCCATCTCGCATTCGTACCCTCTCGCTTCACGAGTCGCAACCGTGGCGAAAGGGTGGCGTAGCTGGCCGCAATCACGCCCTTGACACGCGGCGCGAGGTCCCCCCGAGGGTGCCCCTTACGGGGGCGTGCCCTCGGCAGCAGAGCTTCACTTCGTGGACAGGCTGTCGGCCAGCTTGCCGTAGTGCTTGATCTCCGCGTCCACCAGCTTGAGCACGCCGCGCCCATAGCGGCCCGCCGTCGAGCTCTCGCGCTTCAGCTTGCGCGCCGCGTTGCGGAACAGGCGGTAGCTGGGCGACGTGGTGTCGAGTTCCTTGAGCACGGGCTCGAAGTCATCGCCTGCCTTCGCGATCTTCCCGCGCAGCTCCTTGAAGCGCTTGGCCCAGTCGAGGGCCCACTTGCGGACTGCCTTCTTGCTGATGTTCTGGTTGTTCGTGCCGAACAGGTCGTCATTCATGCGCGCACTCTACGTTGCCAAACCGCCCTCGCGCGCGTGAATCGACGCGAGCCTGCATCCTTTTCACGCGATCCAGCGCATGTCTCGCCACCCGCCCTGCAAGAAACGCCGCGAAAACGCGCACCGGCATCACTGGCTCGGCTGCGCAAAGCTCAACTCTCGAATTGCACTTCGCGCGATCTCCATGCCGATCGCGCGTCGCGAAGCTCCTCGGTCCTACCCGGAGATTCGTGGATGCCATGGACCTTCCTGACGTGGATGTGGTGCGGCTTCGTGGCGACAGGGCTGCTGATGTTCGACTGGCGGGCCGGCTTCACGCTGTGGCGTCGGGCTTGCCGTGCACGTCTTCGGTTTTTTTACGCTCATTCCTCCGATCTACATCCTCAGTCACGTCGTCGGTCACGTGCTGCTCGGGCTCATTCTCGGCGCCATCGTCTGCACGAGTCGCCCGCCGCGCGCTACCGCTCACGATGCTCGGAGTCATCGCGC
Organism: Polyangiales bacterium; assembly: GCA_036277895.1. Lineage (GTDB taxonomy): Bacteria > Myxococcota_A > Polyangia > Polyangiales > DASUME01 > DASUME01. The sequence continues at coordinate 2,066 of DASUME010000905.1, read as the reverse complement.
TTGCCCAACGTCATTGGCAAGCAAAGGAAAACGCGGGGCTGCACGCGCGAGAGCGGACATGATGGGGCCGTCGGGGAACCGTTGATCGTTTGCTCTGTCCCACCCGAGCTCTCGGAGCTCCAGCCTGCGGAGCGCCCGCCCTACCCCAGCGGACCAAACTTCGGGCGGCGCTTCTCGCGGAACGCGGCCAGCGCTTCGAGATGATCTGCGCTCTCGGTGCGTGCGAGGAACACGCGCGTCTCTTCCGCTTGATCTAGCGCGCCCGCGTAGCCGAGCCGCAGCAGGCGCTTGAGATCCGCGACTGCGCTCGGCGAGTTCTTCTCGACCTCGGCGGCCAGCGCGAGCGCGCGGGCGCGGCTCTCGCCCTTTGCGACCACCTCGTCGAACAAGCCAACGCGGCGTGCTTCTTCGGCGTCGATCGGCTGCGCGCTGAAGAACAGCTTCGCTGCAATGCCCGGGGGCACGGTGCGCGTGAGCCGTACGAGTCCGCCCCAGCCGGGCGTCACGCTCAGCGATGCGTGCTTGAAGGTGACGCTGCTGTGCGGCTCGGCGATCCGCATGTCGCACGCGAGCGCGACCTCGCAGCCGCCGCCGAGCACCTGGCCGTTCAGAGCCGCGAACACAGGCACCGGCAGTTGCTCCAGGCCCTGCGTCAGCGCCAGCACGCGCGCGTCGACCTCGGCGCGCAGCGCGGTCTGACCACTGCTGAGCAGCTTCAGGTCCGCGCCCGAGATGAACGTCGACTCGCCGCCGCCGGTCAGCACCACCGCGCGCAGCGACGCGTCCGCCTCGGCCGCGGCCAGGGCGGCCTCCAGCTCACTCACCGTGGCGGCGTCGAGCGCGTTGCGCGCCGACGCACGGTCCACCGTCCACACCACTGTCTGACTTACTCGCTCGATCTTGACGAATTCACGCATCGACTACCACCGTGGGCCGAACTAGCGCCAGCGCGTGCCCGAGCCAAGCCGCGCGCACCACCAGGCGCATGAAAAGAACGCTCTGCAGCAGCATCGTGGCCGGCAACACGCCGAGCTGCCAGCTGCTGGCGTGGGCGGCAAGTGGAAGCAGCACGCCGACCAGTGCCGCGCCCGACGCGGCCAGGAACGCAGTCGGCCGCAGCGCCGTACGCAGTCCTCGGAAGATGCTGCGCAGGGTTCGAACCTCCAGGGCCGCCGCGCGCGCGAGATCGTTGGCGACGTGAAAGTAGAACGCGAGCGGGATCAGCGGCAGGAGCGCGCCCGCGAGCGCGAGATCATGGCGCCGTGCGTCTGGGGCGTCGCTCAACGATCGGGTCACGCCGTACGCGAGCCCGACGAACGGCAGGCCACAGAGCGCAAACATGACCAGCAGGACGAGCGCGATCAGCCACGCGCGCGGCACGCGGCCCACGCCACGGGCCAGCGCACGCGCGGGCGACTGCGGCTCGGACAGCATGATCAGCCAGCTCATGTGCAGCCACGGCGCGAGCACGAGCATCGCCAGCACCGCCAGCCCGTGTCCTCGCGCGAAGCCCTTTGCGATCGCGCCCAGCTCGCGCAGCGCGCTCGGGTCGAGCGAGAGAGACGAGAGCTTGGCGGTCAGCTCCACGCCGTTGGGCCAGCTCGCAAAGGCCGCGAACAGCGCCTCGATCACGAAGATCAGGAACGTCACCGGCAACGCCCGGAGGCCGAGCACACGCGCGCTCATGGTCCGAGCCACGCGAGCAAGAGCTGGCTGGCCGCGAGCAGCTGGCCCAGCAGCGCGTTGGAGGTGCGCGGGCGCAGGTCGACGACTTGGTCGGCCGTGTCGGGATCGAGCAAGAGCGCTCGATCGGGGTCGAGCACCACACGGGCCACCCTCGCGCGCGTGTGCACGTCGAGCCGCAGCTCGTCGTCGCTGGCCGGCCAGGGTGCACGCGCCAGCACGCGACCGTCTGCGCCGTAGACCGCGAGCCAGGTCGGCAGCGCGACGCCGCTGCGGCGCGCGCGCACGTGCGTGAGGTAGTCGTCGACGTCGTAGCCCGTGCGTGCGCTGGTGATGCGCACCTCGCTGGGCTCGCCGTCGAACAGCAGCGGGCGCAGCACGCT
>DASUME010000904.1:0-5495 GCA_036277895.1 Polyangiales bacterium | reverse complement strand
TGGCCGCGTGAAGGCGCAGCCGCACATGCTGGACGCGCGCTGAGACTCGACTGAGTCAAATCGTTTCCGAAAACGGGCGCGCACGCGCGTGAAATCCAGCGCGGACATGTTCCACCCACTTACCCGGGAGGATGCATGTCTGCAGACGACGAAGGCGGCTCGCGACGAGACTTCATGCAAGGTGCGCTCGGCGCGGCCGTGGCGCTGGGCAGCCACGGCGCGGCCGCGCGCGCGAACGCGCAAGCCGCGCCGGTCGCCGCCGCGCCCACGCGCACCACGCTCAGCCACCACTACGTGCCCGCGAACGCGAGCACCGTGCACTGGGGCTACTTCAGCAAGAAGCTGAAGCCCGTGGTCGAGGTGCAGTCGGGCGACTTCGTCACCGTGGAGACGATCACCCACCATGCGAACGACGACTTCGAGCGCATGATCAAGGGCCACCCCGGCATCGAGAGCATCTACTACTGGGACAAGACCAAGAAGGGCGTCAACCTCCGCGGCGCAGGTCCTGAAGATGCGAAGTTGTTTGGACGCGGCGCGGGCGAGGGCCTGGGCGTGCACATCTGCACGGGTCCGATCGCGATCCAGGGCGCGCAGCCCGGCGACGTGCTCGAGGTGCGCATCCTCGACGTCGCGCCGATCGGCTCGTCGAACCCCAAGTACAAGGGCAAGGCGTTCGGCAGCACCGCCGCCGCGTGGTGGGGCTTCCACTACAAGGACATGATCGAGGAGCCGAAGCAGCGTGAGGTGATCACGATCTGGGAGGTCGATGCCACCGGCGAGCGCGACTACGCGAAGGCGCTCTACAACTTCAAGTGGACGCCGCAGACCGATCCGTTCGGCGTGGTGCACAAGACGATCGACTACCCGGGCGTGCCCGTCGATCACAAGACGATCAAGGAGAACTGGGGCATCCTGAAGAACGTGCGCGTGCCCGTGCGGCCGCACTTCGGCGTCATGGGCGTGGCGCCGAAGGAAGCCGACATCGTGGACTCGATCCCACCGAGCTACACCGGCGGCAACATCGACAACTGGCGCATCGGCAAGGGCGGCACGATGTACTACCCCGTCGCGGTCGACGGTGCGCTGTTCTCGATGGGCGATCCGCACGCGGCGCAGGGCGACAGCGAGCTCTGCGGCACCGCGATCGAGTGCTCGCTTACCGGCACCGTGCAGTTGATCCTGCACAAGGCCAAGGACATCACCAAGACGCCGCTGGAGGCCCTGAAGTACCCGCTGCTGGAGACGCAGACCGAGTACCTCGTGCACGGCTTCAGCTTCGCGAACTACCTCGGCGAGCTCGGCGAGAAGGCGCAGAGCGACATCTACGGAAAGTCATCCGTCGATCTCGCCCTGCGCGATGCGTTTCGCAAGATGCGTCACTTCCTGATGACCACACAGGGCTTGAAGGAAGACGAGGCCGTAGCCCTGATGTCGGTGGGCGTCGACTTCGGCGTCACGCAGGTGGTCGATGGCAACTGGGGCGTGCACGCGATCGTGAAGAAGGCGCTGTTCAGCTCGGAGTGACGACCAGCTCGCTGACGAACGCGATCGGCAGCGCGAGGTGGTTGTAGTTCGGAGACAGCTGCGTCACCTCGCGATGGATCTGCTCGAACTGCTCGCGCGTGCCGTTGCCGCGCACCTTCACGGTGTACTTGATGTGGCCCGCGTGGGGCTTGACGTTCGGGTCGAGGCCGAACGCGCCGCGCAGGTCGAGCGAGCACTCGGTGTCGATCTCGAGCGACTCCAGCGTGATGCCGTTCTTGGTCGCGCCCGCGACGAAGCCGACCGACATGCACGCGGCCAGCGCCGCCAGCAGCAAGTCCTGCGGGTTGGGCGCGCTGTTCCCGCCCAGGATCTCGACCGGCTCGTCCGCATCGATGCGGTGGCGACGCACGATCGTCTGCCCGCCGGCGTCCCAGTTGCTGATCTCGGTGCGCGACTTGAGCGCACCCTGCCAGGACGTCCTGGCGCGGAAGGTCACGGCCGCCGACGCGGGGTTGGCGACGAGCCCCTCGGCCGCCGCTTGAAACGCCGCGAGGTCGATGCCGTTGAGGGTGCTGGGGAGGCTCTGTGCTTGGCTCTGCATGACGGTTTCTCCTCTGGATTGACGAGAGAGACCGTGCGGGGGTTGCGTTGGAGCGACCGTGAGAGCCAGCGTTGAAACGCTACAGCATGGTCGCGGTCCAGACGCGGACGTAGGGGATCTTGGCGCGGTCGCTGGCGTTGCGGACGGACTCGGCGTCGGGGGCCAGGTACTCGCAGACCATTCGTTTGCGGTCGAGCGAGAGGTACGAGCGGATGCGGGTGACGCGTAAGTTTTCGTAACAGCCGCTGGCGCGGTCGGCCATCGCTTGCAGGTCTTCGTCCGTGACCGGCTGCTCGAACTCGCGCTCTACCACCACGTGTTCCATCAGGCCTCGCTCAATGCTTTGGCACGCAGGGCGAGCGCGCGCGCCGACCCAGTGTGCAGAGACTCCAGTTGCTCACGGCCCTCACCCGTGCACTGCAGCAGCAGCGCGCGCGCGATCATCAGCTCGCTCCCGCGCTCCACGCGCTCTGCCAGCGCCAGCGCCTCGCGCGCGCGCTCTGCCGCCTGCGCGCGTTGCCCGCGCGCGTACAGCAGCTCCGCCCAGTGCAGCAGCAACCTCGCCTGGCGATGCTTCGAGTCCGCCGTCTCCAGCGCCGCCATCGCCTCGACCAGCTCCGCCTCCTGCGCGCGCCCGTTGGCGTGCCGGATCAGCGTGCGCAAGGCACGCGCAAACGGCGCCTCGCTGCCCGCGCGCGTCTCGCCGAGCGCCACCATCAACGTGACCCGCTCCTCGGTCCACACGCCGCGCGCGAGCTCCAGCTCGGCGAGCCACTCCAGCGCGAAGAACTCGATCAGCCGCTCCTGCTGCACCCGCGCGCGCTCGCTGGCGTGTGTGAGCGCCTGCTCGGCCGCCTGGTAGTCGCCGCGGTACAGCTCCATCGCGCCGCGGCACAGCGACACCCCCGCGATGTCCGGCTGGCCGGAGGCGATCAGCGCCTCCGCCTCCGAGACGAACGCCTGCGCGTCGGTCAGGTCGCGCTCCAGCGCGATCAAGCAGTGCGAGGCGTCTGCCAGCGCGCGCACTCGCTCGCCCGGCTCCGAGAGCCGGCTGCAGCGCTCGGCCTCGCGCGAGTAGCGCCGCGTGTCGACCACCTCACCGCGCTCCCACTGCAGGAACGCCTGCAAGTAGAAGCCGCGCCGCGCGCAGGCGAGCTCGGACATCGCCAGCGCCTGCACGGCGAGCTCGCCGAGCCGCGCCGCAAACGCCTCGGGGTCCTGCGGACGGCGTGCGAGCAGCGACAGCTCTTGCAGGTCCAGCTCGAGCACACACGCCGACGGCTGCGGCAGGCTGCGCACGTAGCCGAGGCCACGCTGCGCGAGCGCCAGCGCTTCCGCGCTCGCCAACAGGCCGAGGCAACGATGGCCTGCGGCGATGCATGCGCGCACCGCGGCCTCCGTGTCGCCCGCCAGCAGCGCGTGGTGCGCGAGCTCCGCGGCGTCCGTCGTCTGACGCGACACCCTGGCGTGCATGAGCCGTCGGCGCGGGCCGGACAGCCCGTCGTAGATCGCGCGTGCCACCACCTCGTGCGCAAAGCGCGCGCGGTCATGCTCCAGCTGCAGAAAGCCGAGCCGCGCCAGCTGCTCCAGCGCCTCCACGAACGACTCCGGCTCCAGCGCGACCAGGCTCTGCAGCCGGTCGACGCCGAGCTCCACGCCCAGCAGCGCGGCCCAGCGCAGCACGTCTTGCAACACCGACGGCAACCCCTCCAGGCGCGTGCGCACGAGCGCCGCGAGGCTGCCCGAGCTTCCGTCGGCGCGCGCCAGCTCGAGCGCGTACAGCGGATTGCCCGCGCTCTCGCGATGGATGCGCGCGACGTCGGTCACACCGGGCAGCAGTGCCAGCGTCTCTTCGTGCGACAGGGGTGCCAGCACGAGGCTCTCGTGTGCGGGCAGCTCGCGGATCGCGGCCAGGCAACGCCGCGCGTGCGCGTTGTCGACCAGCTCTCCGGGCCGCAGCGTGATCACCAAACAGCCGCGTTGCCCCGCGAGCCGATAGGTCAGCTCGGCGGACATGCGATCGAACCAGTGCAGGTCCTCGAGCACGATCACACAGTCGGGCAGCTTCTCCAGCAGCGCCTGCAGCCGCCGCGCGAGTGCACGCTGCTCTTCGCCCTCGTCGGCCGGGCGCTGCACGGCATCGAGCTCCAGCGCCACGCCGAGCGCCGCGAACAGCGGCTGCAACCCTGCGTAGGGCGAGCCGCGATCGAGCTCGCGCGCCGCACAGCGCAGCACGCGCACGCCCTCGCGCTCGGCCTCGCTCACGAAGCGCGCCACCAGCGTCGACTTGCCGAGCCCCGCCTCGCCTTCGAGCGTGAACACGCGCGGCGTTCGTGCTGACAGCCACGTGCGCAGCTCCGCGAGCTCGGCCGCGCGCCCCACGAACGGCGCCGCCTCCAGCACGCGCACCACCCGCGCTGGCAGAGGCTCCGCGCTGCGCTGCAACAGGCGCTGGAACTGAGCGCGTGCGCCCTCGCTCGGATCGAGCTCTACCAGCCTGCGCGCGTAGCCGAGCGCCCGCTCGGGTGGGTGGCGTGCGATCAGCTCGTTCAGGATCTCGGTCTGCAGCCGCTGCAACGAAGCGCGCTCGCTCAGGCAGAACGCGTAGTAGGCGTGGAAGTCGGGCAGCTCCAGCCCTTCGAGCAGCTCGCCGCGAAAGGCCTCGAGCGCGCCCTCCAGCTCCGCGGTGGGCAGCTCCGCGAGCGGTCGCTGGGTGAGCTTCTGGACCTCGAATACGTCCACCCGCACGTCGTCCAGCGCGAGCCTCACCGACTCGCGGTCCGCGAGCAAGCGCGGGTGCCCGTCGCTGTCGACCAGCTCGCGCAGCTTGCTCAGGCTCCAGCGCAGGGCCGCTCGCGGGTCGTCCGCCACGTCCCAGAGCAGCTCGCAGAGCCGGTCGCGCCGCACCGGCCGGCGGCTCAGCACCAGGTAGGCGAGCAGGGCGCGCGTCTTGCGCGAGGGCGGCAGCGTGAGCGCCACGTCCCCGCGCACGAGCTCCTGCTCGCCCAGCAGCCTGATCTGCAGCGCCTCCGCCATCGCGTCGACTCTACGCGCCCGAAGCGCCCGGGGAAAGTCGCTCCGGCCGTGAATCTGGAGGCGAAATGCGGCATCACTCCGTATGCGCCTTCGCTGGATGTGGCTCCTGTTGGTCTCCTCCCCTGCCCTGGCCGAACCCGCGCTGTTCATCGAGCGGGCCTGCGAGACCGCGCAGCCGCTCGACCGCATCGACGTCGTCAGCAGCGAGCCCGGTACACTCAGCGTGCTCGATGGCGACGGCCACGAGTACGCGCGGCTGCCGATCGAAGCGCGCGCGAGCTTCGAGGTCGGCGGCGCGCTCGGCACGCACCGGCTCCGCGTACACGACACGCACGGCAAGCTGCTGAGCGAGCGCAAGCTCGAGGTGGAC
>DASUME010000903.1:0-5814 GCA_036277895.1 Polyangiales bacterium | reverse complement strand
TGCAGCCCGTGGTCGAGGAGAGCCTCTACACGGCGATCGAAGACTTTCGGATCGAGGTCGTCACCGGCGACGGGCCGTACGCGCAGACGCTGCAGCTGCCGCTGCGTCCGTTCACGCTGGTCGCCGCCACCACCCGTACCGGGTTGCTGACGGCGCCGCTGCTCTCGCGCTTCGGCTACGTGGCGCGGCTCGACTACTACCCGGCCGAGCAGCTGGCCGAGGTCGTGCTGCGCAGCGCGCGCCTGCTCGAGATCGAGATCGAGGAGCGCGCGGCGTTCGAGATCGCGCAGCGAGCCCGCGGGACGCCACGTATCGCCAACCGGCTGCTGCGGCGCTCGCGCGACTTCGCCGAGGTGCTCGGGGATGGTCGGCTCACCCATGCGGTGGCCGAGCGCGCGTTGGATCGGCTCGACGTGGACCGGGCGGGCCTCGACGAGATGGATCGCCGCCTGCTCACGATCATCATCGACTTCTACAAGGGCGGTCCGGTGGGCATCGAGACGCTGGCGGCGGCGCTCAGCGAGCCGCGCGACACGCTCGAAGACGTCTACGAGCCCTTCCTGATCCAGCAGGGCTTCCTCGCGCGCACGGCCCGCGGCCGCGTGGCCACCGAGCGCGCTTACCAGCACCTGAAGGTGCCGCTGCCCATGCGGCAGCAGGGCCTCTTCTAAGCGCTGCTCTACGCACGCAAAGCGCGGATGAAATGCGGCTTTGCACATTCGCAGGCACGCGTTAGGGCGCGCACCCATTTTCGTTAGTGCTTTCGGCGCAAGCAGCCTGGCACGGAACGAGCAAACAGCTCGAGTACACACGCAACCGACCCAGGCGAACCCCCCTTCGCCGCGGTTGCCCAGGCAGCTCGGCCGTCCCCCCCTTCGTGCGAGCTGCCTGTTTTATTTCCGTCGGCCGCGTTTGTAAGCGGCCACGCAGTCCACGCGCCGCTTTGCAGGCTTGCAGGTCCCGTTTTCAGCGCCGCAAGGTCGAGTGCGGTACAGGTGACCGAACCGCCCAGGATGATCAATGATTTCCTTCGCGCCTCCGCTGGCATGGATCGCGCAATGATCCGGGGTGCAACCGACCCAAAGTGGACCCCCCTCCACCGCGGTTGCCCAGGCAGCTCGGCCGTCCCCCCTTCGTGCGAGCTGCCTCTTTTATTTAACCCGCGGCATCCTGGCCGAGGCGCTCGAGCTCACTCGCGGACGATGCCGCGGTCCTCGAGGAACGTGAGGAACTCGTTGAGCTTCGCGGCGCTCGTGATCTCGAGGCCGGTGACCACCGGCTTCACGACGCCGACGCGGATCATGCGGGTGACCGCCTCATCGAGCTCGGCGCGCTTGACGCCCAGCTCGTCGCTCAGCTCGTCGAGGTCGCGGGTCACGACCACCGCGTCCGAGCTGGCGGTGGGCAGGCCGCGCAGCTCGGCTTCGCGGAGCAAGCCCAGGATCACTCGGGTTCTCGGGTCGCGCTTGGTGAGCACGGTGTTGAGCGAGTCGGCCTCGGCGAGGCGCTTGCTGAGCTTGTGCAGGATGCGCAGCGCGATCTCAGCCTCGTCGGCGACCATCTGCTGCACCAGCCGGGCGTCGAGCTCCAGCAGCTGCACGTCGTCCACCGCCTCGGCGCGGGCCGCGCGCGGCCGGTCGTCCGTGATCGCGGTCTCCCCGAAGAACTCGCCCGGGCCGAGCACCGCGGTGGTCCTTGCGTTTCCGCGCACCTTGCGCGAGATGCGCACCTTGCCCCTGCGGACCACGAACATGGTCCTGCCTCGGTCGCCCTCTTCGTAGACGACCTCTCCGGCTTTCAGTGCGCGCGTAAACCGAGCTTCAGCCGTCACGTTGACGAGATGGTATCAATCGCACGGGACCCCCGTAAAGCACGGCAAAACTGGGTGCATGTAGGCTTGACTCGGAACTTCCAGGGACCCACCCTACGCGACCCGTGTCCGCGCCCCGCAAGACCATCCACTTCGTCAGCCTCGGCTGCCCCAAGAACCGTGTCGATACCGAGGTCATGCTCGGCGTCGGAGCCGGCGAGGGGTTCCAGCTCGTGAGCGAGCCGAGCGACGCCGAAGTGATCGTGGTCAACACCTGCGGCTTCATCGGGCCGGCCAAGGAAGAGTCCATCGACACCATCCTCGAGATGGGTGGCTTCAAGGAGGCCGGCAGCTGTCGCAAGCTCGTCGTGACCGGCTGCCTCTCGCAGCGTTACCCCGAAGAGCTCGCCAAGGAGATGCCCGAGGTCGACCACTTCCTCGGCACCAGCGACATGCTCAAGCTCGGCGCCGTGCTGCGCGCCAGCGAGGATCACCCGCTCGCGCGTATGCTCGTGGGCAACCCCGCCGAGTACAGCTTCCGCGCCACCGACCCGCGCATGCTCTCGATGGCCAAGCACAGCGCGTACGTGAAGATCGCGGAGGGTTGCTCGCGCACGTGCAGCTTCTGCATCATCCCGTCGATGCGCGGCAAGCAGCGCAGCCGCCCGCTCGAGGACATCGTCGCCGAGGTGGAGCAGCTGGTCGCCAACGGCACCAACGAGATCAACCTCGTGTCGCAAGACACCATCTCCTACGGCCGCGACCTCAAGGAAGACGGCCGCAACCTCGCGCACCTCGTCAAGGCGATCGGCGACGTGAAGGGACTGCGCTGGCTGCGCCTGTTCTACCTCTATCCCGAGAAGCTCACCGAGGAGCTGATCGAGCTGATCGCGCATCATCCGCGCGTCTTGCCGTATGTGGACATGCCGCTGCAGCACGCCAGCGAGCGCATGCTCAAGATCATGCGTCGCGGCCACGGCCCGGGCATCCAGCGCCGCGTGGTCGAGCGTATGCGCACGCAGATCCCGGACCTCACGTTCCGCACCGCCTTCATCGTCGGTCACCCAGGCGAGACCGACGCCGACTTCCAGGAGCTGTGCGAGTTCGTGAAGTGGGCGGAGTTCGAGCGCGTGGGTGTGTTCAAGTACTCGCACGAGGAAGGCACACGCTCCGAGAAGCTCGAGCAGCTGGTGCCGGAGAAGACGATCTCCGCGCGCCACCGCAAGCTGATGCAGCTGCAGCGCCCGATCAGCAAGCGCAAGCTGCGCGGCCTGATCGGCAAGGAGCTGGAGGTGCTCGTCGAGGGCGTGAGCGACGAGAGCGAGTTCTTGCTCGAGGGGCGCCATGCGGGCCAGGCACCCGAGATCGACGGCAAGGTGTACCTCGCCAACGGGGAGTCGGAGCCGGGTGAGTTGCGTCGCGCAATCGTGACTGACGCCGCTGACTACGATCTGGTCGCCGACCTGCTCCCGCGGCAAGGTGGTACGGCGGATCGCCCACCCGGAGCCAAGAAGGTTCGGCTCAAGACACTCGGGACCGCCAATCCCTGAGCCGTGACGCGGCTTCCCGGCTTATGATCACGGTCGTAGCCAGGGGGAGGCATGCGAAGCCGCGCGTCGCTACTCGCGACGCTGTTGTTCACGATGAGCTCGATCGCCGCACGCGCACAGGCAGCTTGCGGAGATGGCGTGCTCGACGCGCTGGAGACCTGCGACGATCGCAACACGGCGGGCGCCGATGGCTGCAACGCGAGCTGCCAGGTCGAAGCCGGCTACGTGTGCAGCGCGGGCGCGTGCTGCTTTCAAGACGCAGCCGCGGCTTACGCGCTGCTCGCGGACGCGAGCCTCGACGCCGCGCAGGGCGTCGTCACGCTGACGCCCGAGGCTTCCTGGAAGGAAGGCACGGCGTGGTATCGCCAGCGGCTCGACTTCAGCGCGCCGTTCACGATCTCGGTGCGGCTCTACCTCGGCACACGCGACAGCGCGCCGAGCGGGAATAGCCCGGACCTCGGCGCAGACGGCGGCTCGCTGATCTTTCATCGCGACCCGCGCGGCCTCGCCACCAAGGGCCAGTACGCGGGCTCCGCGGGCGAAGATGGCGGAGAGCTCGGCGCCAAGGGCGTCGCGCCCGTGCTCGGCGTGGAGTTCGACACCTACAACAATGGGCCCACCTTCGGCGACGCGACCACGGGCGACGAAGATCACACCAGCGTCTTTCAGGGCGGCACACACCCCGCGAGCAACCAGATCGCGCCGGCCGTGTGCATGAACGACGGCAGCACGTGCGCGAACTTCGAGGACGGCAGCTGGCACCGCTTCGACGTGGGCTGGACCGGCGAGCTCGATCATCACTTGATGGTGCACATCGACGGCGTGCAGCGCATCGACCTCGATCGTGATCTCGTGCGCGACTACTTCATGGACGATCCGAAGGGCATCTACTTCGGCTTCGCGGCGAACACGGGCGGCCACTACAACATGCAGCGCTTCTGCCCGCTCGCGCCATACGGCTTCGGCGTGCCGCGCGATGCCGATGGCGATCAGCTCGACGATGCGCTCGACGCGGACAGCGACGGCGATGGCGAGATGGACGCGGACGAGACGCTCGGCGTGTTCGGTGCGATCGATCCGGACGCCGATGCCGATCTCGATGGCGTGCCCAACTACCGCGACGTCGACTATTGGCGGGACGAGCTCGCGCGCGCCTCCGACTGCCCGGATCTCGTTGCGCCGATCGGCGCCTGCGACGCGTCGTTGTTCGACTTCGATCGCGATGGCCTCGCCGATCATCTCGATCTCGACTCGGATGCGGACGGCACGCTCGACGCGAGCGACAGCGCGCCGCGCGATCCGTGCCTGCCCGCGGTCAGCGCCGCGTGCCCGCAGAGCATCGTGGATGCCGGCGTCGTCGTCGACGCGAGTGTGCAGCCAGTCGACGCGGGTGTCTCGTTGGACGCGGGCAAGCCGCCGGTCGAGGGCCCCACGCCGGGTGATGTCGACGGCGACCAGGTCGCGAACGAGCTCGACCCGGCGCCGAACGATCCGTGTGCACCCAACCGCAACGCGCTCGCATGCGCGAACGGAGACGCGGACGGCGACAAGCTGAGCAATGCGTTCGAGTGCCCCGGCCTGCGCACCTGCCGTGACACCGATGGCGACGGCGTCTCCGACTACGCGGATACGGACTCGGACGGTGACCGTATTCCGGACGCCAGGGAGTGCCCGGACATGAATGCCTGCCCGGATGCAGACGGCGACGGCACGCCCGAGCTGCTGCAGCCGCTGGCGGTGCAGAAGGAGGACGGCTGCGCGCTCGCCGCCGCGAGCTCGTCTTCCGCGCTGTGGCTCGTGCTGCTGATGCTCAGCGCGCGAACAGGCTCGTACGCGCGATCCGCGACAGCTCGCGCTTGTGGCGCTCTGCGATCTCTTCTTTGGTCCCGTGCAGCGCGCCGCCGACGACGGGCAGCGCCGCGATCGAGCTGACGGTCAGCGTCACCACGTGCAGGATGTAGACCTCCGGGTCCACGCCCTCGGCGACCTGTCCGGTGACCTGGCTCTTGCGGATGTAGTCCGCGATCAACGTGACCCAGGGCGTGAGCGTCTGCGCGAGCCGGCTCTGCATTGCCGTGGGCCGATCGAGCAGCTCGCGCACGACCAGCCGCGCGCGATCCGGGTCCTCGCTGAAGAACGTGATCAGCTCCTGGTTGATGGTGTCGAAGAAGCGCGCGCGGCCGCTGGTCACCGCCTCCAGCAGGCGCGGCAACACCTCGGTCCAGTGCTCGAACAAGCCATCGAGCACGCCGCGCAGCAAGTCGTTCTTGGACGGGAAGTGGTGAAGCAGCGACGGCTTCTTCACGCCGACCTCGTCCGCGATCTCCTGCAGCGACGTGGAGTCGAAGCCTTGGCGCGCGAAGCGGCGCGTGGCGACTTTCAGGATATGCGTTCGAACGTCCACGTCGACTACCGTTTGGTTTGTACTGGACTACCACGTGGTAGTCCATTGGG